>JAGFJK010000341.1 GCA_024102795.1 Pirellulaceae bacterium | reverse complement strand
GGCGGCTCGGCAACTCGACCGCTCCCGAACGGACGCACACCACCGCCGGCCCGGGCCACTGGGACAGGTCCGGCAACGCCGCGGACGCGCCCCCCTCGGCCGTCTTGAACGAAATCACCGGCACGACGTTCCGGGCCACGCAGTGGACTTGCAGCAGGGCGACCGTTTCGCGATCCGCCGCCGGCAATTGAAAGCCAAGGCCATTCCGGCCCGCGCTGGCGACCAGAGCCAGCCCGCGGTGAATCGCCCGCCGCGGATCCTCGTCGCCGACCACGATCGTGCAAAGCGCGTCGTCCCGGATGGCGGTCACCGCCGCGGCCCCGGCGCCTCGCAGCCAGCGATCCAGTCCAGCCAAGGCGACCGCCGGTCGCTCGCCGCGCAGCCGCTCAGGCCAGGCGTCGATCCCCCGTAGCACGGGCCACAGCGTGTCGGCCAACGTCAAATTGCGCAGGAAGAATGGCTCCGGACCAGGTGCCGCGACCAGTCCCGCCGTGTGCAGCGGGCCCGATTCCAGCTTCCGCCGCAGTTCCACTCGCCGCGGCGGATCGTTGCCCAGCAACTGAGCGGCCAGGGCCAGTGTGGGACGCGGACGGCTTTCCGGATGCAGCGAGCGGAAGATTTGGGCGTAACCTTCATGCTGTTCCGGCAATCCTGCCAGCACCAGCAGTTGCAATTCGATGTCGTCCAGTTGAAAGGCCGAGCGGAGACGTTCCAGCGGTTCGGCCGCCTCCGCCAGACCGGCGCCGGTTGACCGACCGCCCGGCAACCCAGCGGCAGTCGCCTGGACTTGCGACAGCAGAAACGCACAACTGTCGGCCGCCAGCGGGTCGTCGCCCGATAGAGCCGTGGAGATGAAGTCGGCCAGGCGCCGGCTGAGCTGTTCGACCAGGTGATCGAGCAGCGGGAAGCCGCGCGCAGGCAAACCGCCGCTCGCTGCTTCGGCGACCGTGGGCATTTCGTGGGTCGAAACCGTTTCACTCATAATGGAACTTGATCACTACGCCCAGCCAGGGGACGTACCCAGGGTCCAGGTCCAGGCCCGCGCCGCGAATCTCCGTCGACACGTCCCGCAAGTCGAAGTAAGCCGCGATCCAACCAGGATCCGCCTCCAGCCGGGCCGGTCGATGGATCAGCCATTCGAGCAGTCGGTCGTCGGGCAATGACATTTCAGACGAACGCTCCACCTCGCGCCCTCGACGCGCCGCGGCAAAGTCCAGCAAGCGCTGCCGCGTGGCCTGCACGATGGTGTCGCCCATCCGTTGCAGCTCGGCGAGTTCCGCTGGCGTCGGCGCCGGGGAATCCAGCGACGGAGGCCGCGAGCCGGGAGACAGCCCGGCCAGCGCCAGGGCGGCTGCGTCGCCCGGTTCGACGCCCGCCAGTCGCAGAGCCAATTGATGCAGCACCCAGCGCAGCGGGCGAGCGGCCAGCGCGGGCCACCGGCCGCCGGCAACCACCGCTCGAGGAATCTCCAGTTGGTCGATCACATGAATCAGCAGCAGCAACCCGCCAGCCTGCGTCACGGCCCGCTGTCGCCGGCCGATCGCGGCGTGGTTAGCGAGTTCCGCCGGCGCGGACTGCGCTGGGGCTTCCACTGGCCCGGTAGCCGGCGACGTGGAAACCATTTCGGCTTCCGGCCTGGCAGGTCGAGGCGTGGCAGGCAAGTCCTTCCCGCGGTCGCTCGTGCGAGGCCGCTGGCCGGCGGATGCCGCCAACAAGCCGGGAGCGGAATCGTCGTGTTCGGCGGCAGGCGTCTGGCCGTCTGGCGAGCGAAGTTCGTCAGCCGGCGCTGATCCCGCGTGCGCCTGGCGCGACGATTCATGCGCCTGGGCCGCGGCGGCTCCGCTACCCTCGAACAACTCGGCGGCCAGCATGGCGGCAAGCTGGCCAACGATCTCGGAGTCTGCCATCAGACACGCCGGCTCCACTTCCAGCGCGGCCAGCAATACCAGGCCCGCGCGGAGGCGAGGGGCCAGGGCCGTCGCCCGTAACCTGCTGGCCGCTCGGCCAATTCGCGACTGCGGGAGCGATCGGACAATCGCCGCGGCGCGCGGGGCCAGAGCCTGGCGGTCCGCCGCGGGTGTTGCACTGTCTGTTGTGGCTTGACCCAGGTGCCGCGCTAGATCGTCGGCAGCAGCCGGCGGCGGATTCCACCAGCCGCTCGTCAGCCCGCTCGTGCCGGCCACTCCCAACGCCGCGTCGATCAGTGCGACCCACTGGTCGTCGGATAACCGATGCAGCAGCGGTTCCAGCCGTCCGCGGGCCGCGACCCCGCGGACGACCGGCACGATCTGCTTCGCCTGTTCCAGCAGGGTCTGGACCAACCGCTGGGCGGCAACGGGCAGCGAAGTCGGCACGGGGCCCGCGGGAAAGAACAGTTGCCGCCACGACCAGGCCAGTGTGACGTCGCCGTCGGCCACCGCGACGGCAAAGTGCAGCAGCGCCGCGGGCCGCGATTCGTACCGGGCTACCCAGTCCGCGCCTCCTGGACGCAAGGCCGCCTGGACACTCCGGGCAAAGCTCAGCGACCAGGCTCGCGCCAGTTCGTCATCGGACTCCGACCAGCGCAAGTGGACCGGGACGCGGATCTCGCGCACACACAGTTCACAGTCCGGATCGACTCCGGCTCGTTCCAGCGCAGCGGCCAGGCAGTGGTCGATCATGGTTTGAAACACGCGCTCCAACCGGCTCCGCTGGTCCAGCAGCGAGCCGGGAAGGTGATAGTGCGTTTCGAATTGTTCGATTTCCACGTCCAGCATGGTGGCGGTCAGTTGCTGCGAGTGTCCTGGCCCAAGCGTCCACTTCCCACGTCGATCCCCGCGCGGCGCCGGCCGATCGCGGAGCCGGCGCCCAACACGGTTTGGCCGACCCGCGCCTGGCCAAACTCACCGCCACGGCCGATCAGCGTCGTGACTTCCAGGTACGCACCCCGGCCGATGCGCAGTCCCGAATCGACCGTGCAAATCTCGTACAACGTGTGTGCCGGCCGGTGAACTTCCAGGATCTGCCGGACCACCGCCAACTGCTCTGGCGAGAGCGATCGGGGAATGATCAGACTGAACCGGTGCGCGTGGCGAGCAAAGGCGTCCGTGGCCGCTCGATCACCCTCGGCCCCCGTCGCCGACGGCGCGCCGCCTGCGGGGCCGGCACCAGCCGAAACCACACCAACCGTCGCCGCGCCGGGCTGCGGCAGCGGATCGCCGGCCACCTGGAAACTGCCGACCACCACGCCCTGGCGCGGATCTCCGGCGGCGGTCAGCCGCGCGTGCGAATTGCCGCGCAGCCGGAAGTTTTCCAGGATCGTGCAGGATGCATCCAGCAAGTCGGGCTCAGCCGCCAGATCAGGTCGCAGGTAGATTCCCAGCAGCCGCCGCAATCCGGCGACCGTGCCGCGCCGCCTGTACAGTTCCATCACTTGCGACAGGGCCAGCCGTTGCGAGGCCGCGGACCAGCGGTCGTCCAGCGGGAATCCGAGCAGGCTGGCCAGCCAGGCGAGCATTTCGTTGGGACAGGCCCGCGGATCGATCAGCAGGTGGCGGTGGCTGGCGGCCGCGTCCAGGTCGCTCAGCACGCTGGCGAACATCCCCAGATAGCGTTGCAGGAAGTCGCCCGCGACCGGGTCCCGCGACAGGACGGCCGGCAAGCGCCGCAGCAGGTCGTGAGCCGGGTACTCGACCCGCAGGCCGCTGACGCGAGGCGTCGAACGTCCGTTGCCCAGCAACTCAAGCGACACCCACAAGTACCTGCCTGGCGGCGCGTCGGCGGGGCCCTCGAACGTGGTCAGTTCGTCCTCCTGGGGCGAGATCCACGGCAGTTCACTTCCCGTCGTCCGCCGGTAAAGCTGTTGCGGCGGGCCGGGATCGCGCAGCCAATCGGCCGGCGGCATGGGAGGCGACAGGTCCGGACGCGGCAGATCGAGCTGTTCGACCACGGGCGGAGTGCGCGGCCAGCGCGGACCGTCGCCCAATTCGTCCGTTGCATGGCACCAGATGCGGACATCCGTCCCCTGCGGGACACAGGCGTCCAGCAACACGCGCCCCCACCGGGTTTGAAACTGACCGCTGTCCAGTTGGAACGTCGTGACGCGGCCTTGCGTGGCGTAACGAGCCCGATCGACCGCGGCGTGCCGGAACCCCAGCGCGGACCAGTAACCGATGCGGTCGTCGGGTGACCGTACCAGGCCGCGGCCGTCGTAGCCGCGAGCCCGGAGACTCGACAACCGGGCCACCAGGTTTTCAGCCAGCGCCAGCCGCGCGAAGGACTGGCCCGGCCCGCGCGCTACGACCAGGATTTGCGTCCCCTCCGCGGGGCGCCGGCCTGGAACCAGTTCCAGGTCGCTGGCCAGCGGAACGCCGATCGGGTCGGTGGGGCGAGCCAGCGGGACGACGCGCGACTCGACCGTGCCCGCGTCGACCAGCAACAGCAGTTCGTCGCCCTGGCGGTCCGGCCACGTCGCCAGCCGCGCCGGCCGGCCCAACGCGGCAAGATCCACGTCGCCCAGGTCCAGCGGGAAAGGCCCGCGACGGGCGTCCAGCCAGACGATGAACGGCGCTTGATCCAAGAGGGCCAGCACACGGCCACCAGCGCAGGCCAGATCCAGCGGCCGGGCCGGCAGCGTGGGAACCACACGCAACAGGCGGCGGTCGAACAAGTCGTATACCAGGATCCGGCCAGCGCCCGTTTCCGCCACATACAACCGGCCATTGCGGTCCACAGCCACCGACTGCGGTTGCCGCAACGGCGTGGCGGGAGATTCCGCCGGCTGAAAGTCGCCAGCGGGAATCGGGTCCGTGGCGAACAGTTGCAGAGGCTCGCGTTCGGCCACCGCCGATTCGTCCGCCGCCCAGGCCAACCGTTCGACCTGCCCTCGCTCGGGCAAGGTGCGATACAACCGCCGCCACGGATCAAAGGCCAGCCCGGCCGGCACGACGCCAGATCCTGACGGCAACTCGCGCACCCGCAACTCCTCCAGCGGCGGCTCGACCGGTGGCACCTCATCCCGGAACCGCAATCGCACTCCGTCCGGCAGCAGGGCCGTATTCTCGTGCGCGCAGCGGCCCCATTGATCCTCGGATTGAACCAGGGCGAACGTGCGAGTGGCTGGCATCGCTAGCACTCCTCACGCAGGACGGGCACCGGAACGATTGGCGCCGCGGGCAGGATCGGGGCGGGCAGTTCGCCGGGCGGCAACGGATCGCCTTCGACCACCGAGATCCGCTCCAGCTCGGGCACCTCGTCCACCGCCAGCGTCACCGGTCCCGGAACCCAGGCGGACTGCGCGGCGTCCCACCCGGCCAGCAGCAGTCCCGCGCCCTCCAGGGCGCGCACACCCTCGACCTGCAGGGCAACCGCCTCCAGTTCCGGACCGTACACGCGGCGTCCCAGCGGCCAGCCGGCGCCTTCGGGACCGTACGGGGGCAGCGGGGCCAGGTACTGCCGCAGCACCAGTTCCACCCACAACCGCACTCCGTCGATGCCGTAGCCCGGTTTGGCGGACAATCCTACCGAGACGGCGATCTTGCGGTAGCGCGGCGGAACGACGTACAGTTCGGTGGTCACCAGCCTGCGCTCGTCCAAGTACCGGCAGACGCGGCGCAGTTGGTCGCGGTCCGGCAGCGGGGCGCTGGGCCGGCGAGCGTCCTGGCGAGGCCAGACGACCACGGTCACCACGCCGGCCGCGTCCGTGATGCGCGACCGCGGCTCGAATCGCGGCAGGCATTCCGCTCGCCCGATGTCCGCACCGGGCGTGGCCAGGGCCAGTTCGCGGAAGTCGCCGCTGGTCACGGCCCGCTCGCGGCGCCGCAGCTCGGCCGGAATCCGGGCCAGGGCATCGCCAATCGTTTCGGTCTCGCTGCCGCCGGTGGCGGGCAGAGGGTTGGTCACCCGAATCCCTGGATGGCCGGTGATCTTGGCGATCAGTCCGGCCGCCACGTTGCCCGCCACACCCCCGCCATAACGGTAGCCGGCTGCCCGGATCCGCTGACCGATTTGCGGGACCGCTCCCCGCGCGGCGTCGCCAAACCGCACCTGCCCCGACTCGCGGTCCAGCGTGTAGTGCCGGTCGGTCCGGCGACTGGCGTGGAAGGCGTCCACCTCGGTCCAGTCCTCCCACTGGTCGGGCGATGCCTCGACCTGCAACTGCAAACTGCCGGCGATCACCGGACGGTGGACCAGGGCAAACGTCTGCTGCGGCTGCCCGTCTCCGGTTCCCAGAAACTCCAGCCCCGCGCGCGTCCACTGCCCGGCTTCCACGCAGTTGGCTCCGACGTACTGCACGCGACCCACGCGGCTGCCGTCGGGGCGGAACGCCCGCAGCCAGAACAGCAGTTGCGGTTGAAGCTGGTCGGCCAGCGGCGGAGGCAGCTCGCCGGTTCCCGCCAGCTCGTCGTCCAGTTCCAAGGCGAATACGCCTGGCGTCGCCGGCGGCCGGGGCAGTTCCAGTTGCACGACGCCCCGCTGCGTCAGTCCCTGGGTCGTGTCGCCGATCACCTTCAAGCGATGGTAGACCGGCTGCGTCGGCAGATCGTTGCGCAGTTGACCCGACGAGATTTGCCACTCCACCGCCGGTCCCGTGCCGCCTTGATCGTCTCCCGGACACGGCCGGGGCTCGGCCTGCTCAGTCAGTTGCAAATCGGGGACGAAGCCCAGGCTGAGCGTCAAGGGAGCCTGCGGATGTTCCAGCAGCAGGCTGCTCAGCAGGCCGGGGTCCGCATCGCCGGCCGCCAGGACGGGAACCCAGAGCAATCCGTCCACGGCCTTGCCGAAGTCCACCGGCGGTCCACTGCCGTCCGGGCTGGTCGCGACGGACTGGTAGTAGCTCGGTTCGGACCCTGCCAGTCGCGGATCGGTCAAGCGGAGTGTGGTCAGAACCTGGTCCACCTGGTCGCTCAGGTCGCGCTCGGCTTCCTCGGCCGCGTCGGGACGAGCGGTCTCTTGTTTGCAGACGGCCAGGCACGTCACCGGCAGGACGCGGGCTTCGTCCAGCGTGGCGAATTTCACCTCGCCGGCCCGCAGCTCGGCGTGCCGCCTGACCAGGTCCACCAGCGGCTGCCTGGGAGTCAGCGCGACCATGGCGCTGGCGGCCGTGGCCGGGCGGAGCGGTATCTGCAGCAGCCGCAAGAATCCCAATCGCGTCGCGTCCGGGATCTGGTTCAAGCGATACAGCAGATTCTCGCCCAGCACCGCGAACAGCTCGATCAGCGTAATTCCGGGATCCGACGCATTGTGGTCGGTCCACTCCGGCGTGTAGGCCGGGATGCGCCGCACCAGCTCGTCGCGAAGCTGCTGGTAGGTGCGATCGTCAAGGATCAGGGGCGGTAGGGGCATGGCGCGGCCGGAGTTCTCAGGTTGGTTCCAGATAGAAGGGAAATACCAGATTGCCAGGGCGCCGGTCGCGGACGTGCAGGTAGTCGATGGTGATCAGCACCAGCGCCGGGTCGGCGCCCGCGGCCACCTCGACCGCTTGCACCTCGATCCGCGGTTCGAAACTGCGCAAGGCCCGCTGCACGTCCTGCTGGATCAAGGCTCGCGTGGCGACCGTGTTGGGCTTCATCAGGTACCGCCGCAAGCCGCAGCCAAAGTCGGGCCGCATCAGGCGTTCGCCCGGTTCGGTTTCCAGAATGATGGCGATCGACTGCCGGACCTTTTCGGGACCGTCCGCATAGTTCAACTGGCGGGTCTGCGGATCGGGCGCCAGCGGCAACGACAAGCCTCGTCCGAGTATCCTGGCGGCGGTAAGTCGATTGGGGTTCATACGCTGACCTGGGCTCGAATCCGCTCATAGTAAACCAGCGGACGCACCGGGCGCTGGCGCACGCGGCCGGGGTGCTCCGGCGGAGGAACCTGACCGGACAGGTCCTCCGGCAAACTGCCGGACAGATCGGCCCCCTGGTCCAGGGCCAGTTGCGCGGCGGCGGCGTGCGTGATGGTTCCCTGCTGCAACTGCTTGCGCATTTCGGCGGCCGGGCCGGCCCCCAACTGGTCGAACGACGCCTCGATGTCGGCCCGCAACTGAGCGTTCAGCGCCAGGTCGGCATCCAGTTGGAAGTCCAGGTCCGCGTCCAGTTGGGCCGCGAGGTCGCCCAGCGAGAACGCGGGCGGGATGCAGAACTTCAGCAGCAGCAGGTACCAGAGCTGAAACAGAAACACCACGATCGGCAGGAACAGCCGCAGCAGGAACGTGGCGACGATCGTAATCAAGGGAATGGCGAAGAAGCAGACCGACGGGCTTTGGCCCACGCCCTGGCTTACCGGCCGCCCGTCCTCGTCCACGCTGAAATTCAGTTCCGAACCGGCCGGCGTCACCATGGCCACTCCGGCGGCCTGGCCCGGCTGAAAAGTCGGACTGCTGACCTGTGCTTGCAGGTCCCGCAGGTCGGGCAGGCGGATCGTGGTGACTCGGTGGCTGGTGCCATCCAGGTCGAAGGGGGCCGCCAGTTGGAACGGCTCGCTGGCGGCGCTCCAGACCAACTCGCCGCCACAGTCGTTGGGTTGCCGGGTTACCAGGCAGGGCGGCCGGTGGCGGCGGACGAAACAGCGGACTTCCAACACGTGGCGATCGTCGAAGCGAGGATTGCCCGCCGCGTCTTGTTCGGCGCTGGCGGTGGGCAGCACGCCGAACCACAGACTGCGGCCCTCCGACGAATGATCGTCGCTGGCCGGGTCCGGCAGCAGCGGATAAAGCGGATGGATGCGTTCCAGCGGCGCGGCCGACGAGCGGCACCAGATCTCGTCCGGCAGCTCCTCGGTTGTCTGCCAGCGGCCGGTCTCGGCGTCCAGCGGCCGCCAGCCCTCGACTTGCGGCTGCAACTGGAACTCCTCGACCACGGCCTGCCAGGTCTGGCGGGCCGCGCACAGCCGCGATTCGGCCTTTGCCAGCTCGCGCTCGCGCGTCGCCCGCAGCGCTTCCAAACGAGTTGTTCGGATCGGGCCGTTGCCGGCCGGCGGCTCGGTCCTCCGCAGCACCTGCTGCCGTTGGAAGCGGGCTCGCGCCAGCGACGCCAAGGCCGCTTCCACCTGTCCCCGCGCCGGTTCGGGAACCGGCACGCGCCGGCGGCGCACGACAAAGCCGGCTTCGCACACCTGCCGGCGATCCACGTGCGGAAAACCGGCCACGTCGCAGTGCAGCTCGCACACGACCAGGTAAAACCGCTGGTGCGTGTTCAGGAACACCTTGCGGACACTGGTCGCCGTGCGCGTCGAACCGTTGGCGGCGACAGCGTACACCAGATCGCTCGCGTCGTAGCGCAGCGAACGTTGCGGATCCTTGAGGAACTGCTCCACGAAGTCCGGCGCCGCATACTTCTGCAGGACCGGCCGGGAGGACCGGCCCAGTGGCAACTGGCCTCCAATCCCGTCGGAGTCGGGCAGCGGCGCCGGCCAGGCAATCCGGTCCGGGGCGTGCCACCGGTACCAGGGTCCGACCAGTTTCCAGGGATGTGAACTGTGCATGGTCTACCAGACGTTCCCCGCGCCAGGCGTGTAGGAAGGCGAAACCACCGCCGCGCTAGCGATCAGCGTCATGCAGTTGATCGTGCCGTCGAAGTTGGCGGTCGCGGCATGGACGTTCAGCAGCGGGGCGTTCACGTCGACGCTCGAATTGGCGTTGATCTCGATCGCCCCGCTGGAGCGAATCACGATCTGCGCTCCGCTGGAATGGTTCAGCGTGACTTCCGAGCTGCCGTCGTCCAGAACCAGTTGGTGGCCGCTTTGCAGCGAAAGCGTCAGCTTGGCCGACCCCGCCGTATCGTCGAACTCCAGCAGGCTTCCCTCGCGGGTGCGGATCAGCCGTTTGTTGTTGGCCGCCTCGGGCGTTTCCGGCAACGACGCCTGGCCGTTCCAGCAACAGCCCACCAGGTACGGCCGCCGGACGTCGCCCGCTTCGAAGCCCACGACGACCTGCGAGTCGACTTCGGGCAGCATCTGGTAACCCTGGTTGTTGTCGGCGTAGGGCGTCAGCAACGTGGCCCAGGCCCGGACCTCGCGCTCGCCTTCGGGCCCCAGCCAGGGAAACCGCACCTGAATGCGTCCCAGTCCCTGAGGGTCCACCAGGTCGGTCACCAGCGCCGGATAGAGACCGAAGTAACGCGGCCCGCCGCCGTCGGGATGCATGGAATCGTTCATCAACCGGCCTCCTCCACCACGGCCCGCTCGGCCTCGAAATGCGTGCGGTAGCCGTTCAGGTCGAAGCAGTGGCGGACCTGCGTGACGTAGTAGTCGCCGCCCTCGAACGGCCGGCCGACGCGTTCCAGTCGCAGCCGGCTGCCCACGATCATGTCGGGACTACCCTCGGTCACTCCCGTGGCCTGGACAAAGCTCCGGCCACGGCGCAACATCTCGGCGCGAGCCCAATCGGCCGCTTCGGTCGCCACCAGCGGCACGTCGCGCACGCGGTGCGAGATGCGGGGACCGAACGCCGCGGCCAGAATCGCCGGCCCGGTCCGCCCGCCGCGGATCTCGGCGGCGATCGCCTCGTCTCCCGCCTCTTCCTCAAATCCCGCCCGCTCGCCCGCGTCGTAGCCGCTGACCCGCACGGCGGTCCGCTGGCCAGCGAGATCGGCCCGCAGTTCCACCGCCAGCAGGTTGTTGCCGCGGACCAACGTCAGCTCGGTGCCCGCCCGCCGCGACCGGCTCTGGAAGTACAGCGTATCCCGCTCGACCCACACCTCGGCCCGCACCCGCCGCGCGCGTTCCCGCAGGAATGCCAGGTCGCTCATGTTCCATTGCTGCACGACGTCGTAGCTGGGACCGTCGGCCGCGGCCTCCACCGACAGGCCATGCTCGGCGGCGATTTCCTCGGCGATCTGGGCGTCGCTCACGTTCTCGTAGGTCCGCGAGCGGCGGGTCATCCGCAAGTCCATCAGCCGGTCCTCGGCCAGCACCGCCACCTCGTGCTCTTGGGACTCCTCGAAGTGTGCCTCCAGGCCGCTGATCCGGCCGCGGAAAATGTACCGTTGCCCGCCGGCCGAGCCGACGGCCACCACCAGCGACTTGCCGAAATCGAGAATCCGGCCGTCCAGATACAACAGCCGGGGCTCCTGGCTCCCTTCGTCCGAGCCGACGGCGGCCAGGCGAAGCTGCAGCGTCTTCAGCCCGTCGGTCGCATGATCGACTTCCAATCGCACCGCGTCGCGGCCCAGCTCGCCGAACACGTTCCCCTCAATTTCGAACACCGGCGCCCAGACGCCGAACAGCGGCTCAGTCATCAAAGCCCTCCGCGCGGGTTCGCTGGCGCAGGCGTTCCAGCCGCCGCTGCATTCGTTCGAAACGTGCCTGTTCCTCCCATCGCTGGTCCGCGGGCTCGTCGCGCGGCCGGTCGGGTTCGACCGTGACGTCGCTGATCGCGCGTTGGATATGAGTGGTCATGGTGCGGGTGGCCTGTTAAAAGGATCTGGGGCAGCCGAGTGAGTTTCCGAACCAGTTGCGTTCCATGTGGCTTCTGTGTTCAAGGGCCAGCTTCCGAGCAGGCGGTACGAAGAAATTGAAATCCTTCTGGCCCCCTCCCCGAAGAGATCGTGCAGCTTTTGAGATGTTTTGGGTATGGAACTTGGGATGACGAACCAATGGAAAGATCGACTTCGCCGGCCCCCCTCACAATCCCTCTGGCCCCCTCCCCGGCTTCCGGGGAGGGTTGGGGAGGGGCCTGCGGGACTATGGATCAAAGCAATTCGCTCAATTCGCGCATGACCACTCGCGGGACGCGGCTTTCGGACGAGTCGAGGATCAATTTAGGATCTGAATTCATGAGTGTGACCGGTGTTGGGTGATTCCATCGGGCGCCAGGTGCGTCAAAACAGGGTGCATAAGAGCCCCTCCCCAGCCCTCCCCGGAAGCCGGGGAGGGGGCCAAAGGGATTTCCAGGGGGGAGCGCTCGCCG
>JAGFJK010000334.1 GCA_024102795.1 Pirellulaceae bacterium | reverse complement strand
CAGCAGCGCGGCGGTCGTCCGCGGATCGGCGGGCAACACCTGCACCGCATTGCGACGCACACCGGCCGAGGGATGCCCCAGCGCGCTCACGGCGGCGTCAAACGCCGGCCCATCGGCTTCGCCCAGCGCCCCCAGACCTTGCAGCGTCCACAAGGCATGGATCGCCGCGGTGTTCAAACCGATCGCGTCGGTTGATTCGTCGCGCAACAGTTCGACCAGTTGAGGCACCACGTCAGGTTGGTCGCGCTCGACCAGCAACCGCTGCGCCTGCAGCCGGACCAGCATCGTGGGCTGCCGCAGCGCGGCCACCAGCTCGACGGGCTCCGCGTCGCCCAGGTCAGGAATGTCCGCCGCCGGTGCCGCCTGCCCCTGCTCGCCCACGTACACCAGCCGATAAATCCGGCCATGCTTCTTGTCGCGCAGCTCCGACTCGTACGCCATCCCGCGGCCGGTCTCGAAACCTTGCGGCGTGGGGTTATGCTGCACGATGTAGTTGTACCAGTCCAGGATCCAGACATTGCCGTCCGGCCCCACCTCGGCCATGATCGGCGCGGTCCATTCGTCGTTGCTGGCCACCAGGTTGCAGGGACTGGTCGAATGGAAGTCGCTGCCGTCGCGGCGCAGCACGAAGGTTCCGACCAGGTGGCCGGTCGGCCCGCAGACGAAGGCCGTCTTGTTCCACCAGGCGGCCGGATACTCGCGAGCGGTGTACAGCGCGTGACCGGCGCCCGCCGTGTAACCACCGTGGTGATCCACTTGCCGGACCTTGTCGGTGATCGGCCGGAACAGATGCGTGTCGGCGATCGTGCCGAGCTGCTCGGCCGACCAGCCGCGGACCCGTTCGTAGTAGCGGTTCGGGATCGGCAGGTAGACGCTCGGATTGTGGTTGGCCGTCGAGCCGAAGACGAGGCCTTCCTCGCTGATCCCCAGGCCCCAGGTGTTGTTGTTGGTCGAGCGGAGAAACTCCAGTTGCTCGACTCGCGGCGGGTCCGTCTGGCTCAGCCGGAACCGGAAGAATCCCTGCCGGAACGCCTGCTGCCGCGCGCCGTCGATCGCCGGCGCCGAGTTGTTGTAGCCCTGCATGCCCCAGATCCAATTGTCCAGGCCGTTCCGGAAATTACTCACGCCGCCATGCGTATCGCCCAGCGCCCAGTTCGAGATCAGCACCTGGCGGACGTCGGCCCGATCGTCGCCGTCGGTATCTTTCAGGTACAGCGTTTCGATGCCGTTCTGCACGACCGCGCCGCCGCGGTGGAAAGCGATTGCCGTCGGGATACTCAGCTCCTCGGCGAACAAGGTGAACTTGTCGGCCACGCCGTCGCCGTCCGTGTCCTCGCAGATCCGGATCCGATCGCGTCCCCGGCCGGGCGGCTGCAGCTCGTTCGGATAGTCGATCGTTTCGCAGACCCACAGCCGGCCCCGCTCGTCCCAGTTCATGGCGATCGGCTTGCCAACCAGTTCCGGCTCGGAGGCGAACAGCCGCAATTCAAAGCCGACCGGCGTGACGAAATGCTTGAGCGACTCGCCCGCCGGCAGCGGCTTTTGCATCAGGTTCAGCGGCCGGCCCTGCGCTCCCCACTGACCGCCAGCCGTGTAGTTGGGGATCTTGGGTCCGACGTCCGCGTAGGAGAATGGTTCGACGTCCTGGCGAAGCTCCGTCATCCGCGGCGTGGGGAACCGATCGGCGGCAACGTACGGACCGGCCAGCGACGGGTCGCCGCCGCAGGCCCAGCGAATGCCGCGTTCCACCAGATTCAGAAAGCCCGGATGGGTCCAGGTCCGCTGGTCGTGACCCCAGGCCGTATAAAACACCCGTCCCTGGCCGTGCGTGCGGATCCAGGTCCACGGCTCCCGCTGCCGGCCCTCTTCCTGAGGCCCTTCGGCGCGGTATTCCAGCACGACCCGGTCCCGCTCGTTGTGCAGTTCGTGAATGTAGCTCTCGTCCCAACTGGTCAATCCGCCGAAACCCCGCATGATCGGATGGTCCGTCTCGGCGGCCTCCGTCGTGAACACGCCCGCGCCGTGCCGCTTGAACTGAGCGCCGATCAGGGCGATCACTTCGGCATTGTTGCGGAAGCAGAAGCTGGCGCTGTGCAACGGAATGAACCCCTTGCCGCCAGCCACGTAGTCCAGCAGCGCCCGCGCCTGCTCCGGTTCGATCCGATCGATATTGGCGTACACGATCAGACCGTCGTACTGGCCGAGCGTCTGGGGATTGAGGTCCGACACCCGATCGGTGTAATGCAGTTGGATCTGGCGTTTCTCGAGTGCCGGGGCGAGTTCCTGAAAGCGTCGAGCGGGCTGGTGCGCGCCGTTGTCTCCCAGAAACAACAGCCGCAGCGGCTCGGCCGCCCGCACTCCGCTGGCCGACGCCAGCAGCAACGCCGCACACGACAGCACGATGATTCGACGCCACATCGCAAGACTCCCCAGTTCGATTCCCTTGTAGAAACAGGCACTTCCGCCCGTTGTCTTTAACTTACTGCAGCGTGAACTCCGGCAGCCGCACGATCTCGCCGCCCTTCAACGCTGACTCGTGAGCGCAGATCCCCACGCACGTCCAGTTGGCCGACTGCACGGCGTTCGGCCAGGGGTCGCGGTTCTCGACCAGCGCGCTGACGAATTCGTGCACCAGGTGCGGGTGCGATCCGCCGTGGCCGCCCCCCTGGATGAATGACAGATGTTCGGCGTCCTGGATCGACTGCGTGAACTTGCGGATCGGTTCGGGCAGCCGGTGAGCGTAATCGGGCACCTCGATCTTGGACGGAATCTCCGGCTCCGGCAGCTTGGCCGTGTGAATCACGTGCGGTTCGTTCTCGACCAGCGTCCACTCAAAGCTCTTCCTGGTCCCGTAGACGTCGAAGCTCTCGCGGTACTGCCGAGCCACATCGTACAGGAACCGCCAGATGTGAGCCGTCACATCGCTGTCCTGGATCTTGATATGGCAGGTCTCGACGGCGAAACGGTTGCCCGACTTGCGGGCGATGTCGTCGCGGACCGTGCCCGAACCGAAGCAACTGACGTACTCCGCGCGGCTGTTCATCAGTCCCAGGCAGGGGCTGACGACGTGCGTGGCGTAGTGCATCGGGATCATCGCCTCCCAATACGCGGGCCAGCCGTCCATGTCCTGCGGGTGCGAGGCGGCCAGGTGCTGGATCTTGCCCAGTTCACCCCGGTCGTACAGCTCCTTGATGAACAGGAACTCGCGGCTGTAAACCACCGTCTCGGCCATCATGTACTTGAGGCCCGTCTGCTGGACTTTTTCGACGATCTGCCGGCACTCGTCGATCGTGGTGGCCATCGGCACGGTGCACATCACGTGCTTGCCGGCATCCAGCGCCCGCAGCGACATCCAGGCGTGGTCGGGAATCGGGCTGTTGATATGGACGAAATCGATCTCCGGATCGGCCAGCACGTCCTCGTAGCGCGTGTAGCGTTTCTGGATGCCGAATCGGTCGCCCACCTGGTTCAGATCGGCCTCGTTCCGCCGGCAGATCGCCGCGACCTGAGCCTGGGGATGCTCTTGATAGATCGGGATGAACTCCGCCCCAAACCCCAGCCCGATCATGGCCACGTTCAGCTTCTTGGTCACGGTCAGCCCTTCCTCAGATACGAAAACCTCGTGCGCCCCGGCGAAGTCGCTCATCTTAGCAGACTGGCCAGCGGTAGATGAAGCTTCGGAGCGAAGAATCGCGGCCGACGAGAGAGCAGCAAGTTGACTTCGGGAGATCGCCCGGCTACCATAGCGGAGCTACCCAAATTGGGCTAGTCTATTCCCCGTGACTTGGTGGTAACTTCTCTCGGCGCCGAGACTTCGGGTTTGTGTGGCGGAGCCAACTGTTGCCGATCCAATTGTGATCTTGCTCCGGAGTGACCGTCATGCTTCGATTGATCCTGGGTTATGTGCTGGCTCCGATTAGCGTGTTGTTGCTGCTGGTGTCCGTGGCCAACAGCCAACCGACGATCGGACTTAACTTTCAGGCTAGCGACTTGCGTCAGTCCGGCTTCAGGCCACCCGATTCAATGGCGGCCATCGGAAGAAGGGAGATCGTCGAATTGATTAACGGCCGGTATGCCGTCTACAGCAAAGCGGATGGAAGCGTGTTGCGTGCCAGCACGTTGAATCAGTTTTGGTCGGAAGCGGGTGTCACTCCGATTGTCTACGCGTTTGACCCCCGGGTGCTGTACGACGCCTTGGTGGATCGCTGGTTTGCGTGTGCGGTGGATAACTCTCGAGCGGCCAACAGCCTGCTGGTGGCGGTTTCAGCCACCGGCGATCCGACTCAGGGATGGCTGGGGTTTCGCATCGACAGCGACAGCGACGACTCGCACTGGGCGGACTTTCCGATGATGGGTGTCAACGCCGAGGTGCTGGTGATTACCGCCAACATGTTTCCGCTGGGCGAAGATTCGACACGGACCGCGGTCCTGGTGCTTCCCAAGGACGATCTGTTGGTCGGCAACGTGGACAACTTCACGTTATTTGAGGATCTGGAAGGAGCCGCAATCGGTTACTCACCGCAGCCGGTGGTCGATCTCGATCAGGGTCCGCTACCATTCGTGCTGCTCTCGAACTACGACAGTTCGTTAGGTCTGCTGAAGATCAGCACGATCGGCGGTACCCCGGAGCTTCCCGTGTTGAACACGGACGGAGGGCTGGTTCGGGTTTTTCCCCGCGGCGCGCCTCCGGATGTAGACCAGCCTGGTCCCAAGACCCACGTGGATGCCGGCGACAACCGCTTCTGCTCGAACGTCGTTATGAGACGGCTGGCGGGGCGTCCGTCTCCCAGCCTGTGGGCCGCCCACGGCATCGCGTTCCACGGTCGGGCGGCGATTGAATGGTTCGAGATTGACGTGGCGACCCGCAAGATCCTGCAAAACGGCACGTTATCGGACACGTCCCTGGCCTTCAACTATCCTTCGTTGGCGATCAACGCCGAGGGGGACGTTGTGATCGGTTGCAGCGGCGGCAGTCCCGAGCGGTTTCTCAGCACATTTGCCTTTGTGGGTATGACCGAGAACGGCCAGACAACATTTGCGGATCCCATGCTGCTGAAGGCCGGCGTTTCGGATTACGAATCGGTCGTTGATAGCGAGGGCCGAAACCGTTGGGGAGACTACAGCGCCACGCTGGTCGACCCGCTCAACCCCACCGATTTCTGGACGATTCAGGAATTCGTTTCCGAGACTAATGTCTGGGCGACTCAGATCACGCAGATTTCCCTGGCCGTTGTCACGCGGGGCGCGCCGTGGCTCCTGAATTATCCCGCACCGAACACCGTCTGGCGACTGCAGGACGGCACGTTCCAGTCGGAAGACGGCGCGTGTAGCTGGAGTCGCGTTTACGGCAATCCGCCGGAGTTCGCGTGGGTTCGCGGCCCTGTCATTTGCAATCCCCCAAACTCTCGGATTGGTCTGGGTTTGGGTGTCATCTTCGACGGACAATTGACGGCAGTGTTTCTGCAACTGAACTCACCGCCGCTGGTGATCGTCTCGGGCCGGGTGATGCCCTCGACGGCAGTTGGAGAGCTTGCGCTGAGCGATTCGGCTAAGTGGTTGTCCGAGATCGCCGAGCCGGCAATTCCTGAACTTCAGGATGCGGAAGTCGTCGATCCTGGCCAGTTGCCGCCGCAGGCAGGCAACGGTCGAATCGGAACGAGAGCCCGCAGCGCCCCGACGGCACGAAATCGAACCCGCCCGCTCAATCGGGCTGTCCCAACGGCGCCGCGAACGAGGTAGAACAAGGCAGGTCAGCCGAGCGGTGGCCCGCAAACCGAGGGCCAGCGATTGTCGCGGCCGCTATTGATTGCTAAACGTCACGCCGCCTTCGCTGTCCACCGTGCAGCGGAAAGTGTGTCCGCCGGCCGAGACGGTCAAGCTGCCGTCGCCCCAGCGGGAAACCAGCGGACCGGGCGACTCCGGGTCGTAGCCGCGGTAGAGCTGCCCGGCGTGCGACCGCCAGTCGTGGCGCTGGCCGTTGCGCCAGACGCCCAGGTCGTGCGGATTGTCGTTCCAGTGGAAGCCCAGCCACTGGCCGCCGGCCGCTTTGTACTGAACGATCCCCTCGTCCAGCTTGGATCGGTCCAAGTCCGCCGCCAGCACCTGCTGGCGGAACCTGGCGAAACTGCCGTGCGACTCGGCCTCGCCCACTTCCACCGCCACGCCGCAGTAGCGGTCGGCCTGGCCGCGCGAGGCGAGCACCCGGTGACCGGGGAACTTGGGCTTCTCGCCTTCGGCGATCTGCCGCGTCAGCCCGTCGTCCGGCACGATGGGCGCCACGCCCAGCGGCCGCAGAGCGATCCAGGTCCGGTCGCACTCCACAAACGTCACGCCATCCGCCCGGCTGACCTGAGCCGACTGCGGCACCACCCAGCACCAGGGCGACTGGCCATCCCGGACCAGCCAGATCGTCAGGCGGCCGTACTGAGCCACTCGGTTGTCGGCGGCTACCTTGCCGCCCTGGTACTGCGGCGACCCGCAGAACGCCGGATCGGGTCCGGGAACCACCTGGATGGACCGCGCGCCATGTTGCCGATCGTGGACCAGCAGCTTGAAACCGTTGACGTCGTCCTGGCCGGGAGGAGTGCCGCCGGCTTGACCTGCTCGTCCCGCGCGAAATCGTACAGGTTGGCCAGCGGAGCCAGCGAGTGTCCGTGGTAGTTCTCCGAATCCCATTCGCCCATGCCGACACGGTACAAGGCGCGGGTGTAGTCCAGAATCTGCCGCTTGTAGCGGGCGGCCGTTGCGCGGTTGCCGGTCTCCTCGGCCATCAAGTAAACGCTGGTCACGCGCATCAAGAACAGGTTTTCGGTCGAGCGGACATCGACCCAACTGTTTTTCTGGTCGGGTCCCCAGCCGCCGCCGGACTGCTGGAAGGCGTAGTGCGGCCGCCGCAGTGGGTCCTGGCTGGTCCAGCGGCGGGCGCCTTCGAACATCCGACGCCGGTATTCGGGCCGCAGCAGGTCGCCGAAGTAGAAGTACTTGCGAATCTGGTGCTTCAGCGTGAAGGCCGCATAGAAATCGATGCCTTCGGTCTCGCGGTGCCACTGCTCAGCCTGGGCGTCCTCAAGTTGCAGATCGGCGGCGGCCAGCAGCCCGCGGGGACCAAGCGTCTGCGCCATCAGGTAGCCATAGGTCCGCTTTTCGTTCTCGAAGTAGGTGTTGCCCGCGGGCACTTTCAGCTCGGACTGCCTGGCGATGATCCACCGCGCACGCTGTTGAATCTCGGCTTCCAGATCGTCCGCAACCGGATTGCGAAACCGCTCGTCAACTGGCCGAGCAAGGTAGACAGGCCGCCACTGGTCGTCGGCCCCGACCATCTGCTCCAGCGTCCAGGGCGCGGCGCTGGCGGAACTGGCCAGCAGTCCGGCCAGGACCAGGCAGAGTGGCCCGGCGAAGGCCAGACGCATCCCCGCGGACAGTAGACAGGTAGTCACCATGGCGGGAGAAACTCGCAGCTTGAAAACTTGCCGCTGCCTGCCCGTCCGTCCTATGCTAGTGGCTGCCAGGCACCAGTCCAAAGCGTTCCTGACAACCGACAATCGGACCAAGTCCCTGGTTTGGGAGGCGAGGGGAGCAATCATGACATCGCCATATGCTGGGCTGCCACCGCCGAAATGGGAGGCCGTTACACGACACCTGATCGACATCCACCCATTGGCGCCGAGTGAAATCGTCGATGTAGTGCTTTTGACTTGGAAGTCGATCTTTGAATCTCGGATGGGAACTCAGGGCTTCCGAATTGGCGTCGATATCTTCCCCAAACCACAAGTGATGGGATTCTTACTCCACGAGTTGGTTCCACTGGAACTTGCCTCCCGCCACCCACGGGTTTGGCGAGCCGAAAGAACCCCTGCAGACAAGGACCTTGTCCACATCCCCGACGACTCCTTTTCGGTTGAGATTAAAACCTCGTCCAACCCCTCACGCATCTTCGGAAACCGAAGCTACGCTCAAAGTGGCAATTCAGCAAAAAAGGCCAAGGACGGTTATTATCTTGCTGTGAACTTTGGAAAGTTCACAGGTAAGACAAGGCGCCCGCCAATATTAAGAATACGATTCGGTTGGCTCGATTCAACCGACTGGATTGGCCAGAAGGCGGCCACTGGACAGCAATCCCGACTAGCCAAAGATGTTGAGAACTTCAAGCTCCTGCAACTGTACCCCAAGAGCTAAAACAGGCTGCACTGACTTCGAGCACGTCGGTACGACTCAAACCGTTCCGCGGCAAGCTTGCAGTAGTCTTCAGAAATCTCACAGCCGACAAACAGTCGCCCTAAACCTGCCGCCGCGACGCCGGCGGAACAGGATCCGGCAAATGGATCCAGGACGACCTCGGCCGGATTGGAAGACGCACGCACGATGCGTTCCACCACGGGGAGTGGGAATTGAGCTGGATGACCAGTTCTTTCCCTGGAACTGCGTTTCGTTCCCGTGGTCACCTTCGGAAACTCCCAGACATCCGATGGGTTCTTCCCGAACGGATTGCAGCGAAACTTGCCACCTTTTTTTTGGTTGGGGTACTTTACGTTTGGGTCGCGGATCTCGTCGAGATTAAATGTATAGCGATGTGGTTCCTTCACGTAATATAACCACTTCTCATTCCGTGGGGAAAGTCGACGCCTTGCCGAAACACCGGCACCATATTTCCAAACGACTTCTTGCAACAAATAGAATGGCGACTTGTCCCAGAGCAAGTATGGAATCGGCACACAAAGCCCGTGTTCCGGCACTTCAAGATAGCCGACATTTAACCAAAACGTCCCGTCGGGTTTCGTTGCGGAGTGGATACTGCACATCCATGTCTGGCACCATGCGACGTAATCCTCGACCGAAAGCCGAGATTCGTACTCCTTGCCAATGTTATAGGGAGGGGATGTCACCGTAAGGTCGACTGATATCCCCAATCCAGCCAGACCCGCAAGAAATGGAACGCAATCGGTGTTGTACAATAAGACTCCAGGTGCCGAATAGAACGGAGAACCTGCGACACGCGATAACTTGGATTCGAGACGCCTTTGTGCGTCCGCGACTCGCCGGCTCACGACTTCCGAAATCGGTTGCAGCAGCGACGTCGGTGCGAGAGAAGTCGGTGTGTGAGTTTCGACCCCGTTGGCCACGAATTCATTGTGGCTCGCGTCCGAGATTCGCCGGTAGGTCCTATCCATAATGCCTTCCATCACCGGACTCATTTCCAAACAGTATTCCAACCAATTTAGTGTACTCAAGTTCATTAAAGCCTGTCAATACCCCCTAGCCGATGGACTGGTCTCCACGCTAGCCTGGCGAGAGACTGGCCTACTCGAACGCCAGTTCGACCTGGACCGTGCGGCCCCCGATGACGTCGACCTCTTGCGAGACGACCTGCTGGTCCCAGCGGGCGACCAGCGTGGCGCGGCCCGTTCCATGACAGGTCAGGCTGAAACGCCCCAGGTCGTCGGTCAGCGCGGCGATTTCGGGATAGGTTACGGTCGCCGCCGAGATCATCACGACGGCATCCGCCACCGGTCGGCCCGCCAACCGGACGCTGCCCTCGATCACGGCGTCCGCGGATCGTTCTGGCATCCTTCCCTCCGGCTCCCGAACAATCGCCCGGCGGCTGGCTGGCCGCTCGCTACGGGTTGGCCCACCGCTGCATGTTATCGAACACCGTCTGATTGATCCGCGTGCCGGAATTCGGCCGAGCGCCGCCACCGCCGGACGTGTGGATCGCGACCGCCGTCCGCTGGCCGTTCTCCAAACGCCAGATTGGGCTGCCGCTTTGGCCGCCAAACGTGTCGATTTCGTAGAAGATCTTCTGCGGAGATAACTGCGAGGTGCCGCGAGCGTGAAACCACTGCGTCCCTTGCGGCTTGTCGCCCGGATAGCCCGAAAGGTTCGCCGTCACCTGCTGCAAGGTCGCATCGGTCAGCGCGGCAAAACCAAAATGGCCCACCTGCCCGCCGAGCGACGTGTCCGGCATGATGATCGCCGCATAGTCGAAATTCGTGTCCTGGTCCTGAGTCCATCCGCGCACGCTGCGAAACGAACTGCTGACCTGGGACCCGAGCGGACGGTCGGTGCCGTTGCGCCCCGGAATCACCGTGACTTCCCGCGCCCAGCCGCCCTCGTTGTGCATGAACACGACGTGGCCGGCCGTCATCAGCGTCCGCGGACTGATGAACCAGCCCGTGCCAATGAACCGCCGACCGTTGCGGGCCGTCACCAGCAGCGAGCAGATCCAGCGCCAGGGCGCCGCGGTCGTTGCCAGGATCTGAATGCGGTCATCCTCGCCGATGACCGTTTCGTCCACGTAGTTCCGGCCGAATGTGCCAACCGACGCCTCGCACAGCACGTCTTCCTCCGGCAGACCGACCACCTCCACCAGATGCTCCTGGTAACGCTGCTTCATCCGCTCGACGTTCACGCCCTGATAACCCGGCACCGGCTCCACGCCGGACCGGCGAGCGGCTTCGCCGCCCTGTTGGCCGTAGCAGCAGGCAACCACCTGGTCCACTTCGGGCATGCCCTGGGCGAGATCGACGTTCGAAACTTCCTCGTGGCCGCGCAGGCTGTTGGTTTCCGCTGAAGACATGTCCGAGGCTCCTTGATGCGATTTGTTCGTTGAGAGAGGCGAGAATCCGGATGGACCGTAGACTTTGCGGGCAACCCCGGCGGCGCCGCCCGACGGTTCATTCAGACGTTCACCCAGGTGTCGAAGTTGGCCTGCACTCCGTTGTTGATGCGAACGGCCGTGTTCATGCCTCCCACGGAACCCGTGTGCACGCCGATGGCCCGCCGCTGGCCGTCGACCAGTTGCCAGACCGGGCTGCCGCTTTGACCTTCATGCGTATCGATGGTGTAATACAACTTGCGCGGCGAGACGCGCAGGATCTCGCGCGCGTGAAACCACTGGCTGCCGTAGCGCCTGTCGCTGGGATAGCCTGAAATGTTCGCCGGCACGCTGGCGTCGAGCAGCGACGCATCGGTGAGGTTGGCGTAACCGAACTGTCCGACCGCGCGTCCCAACCGGTCGTCGGGAAGGATGATCGCCCCGTAATCGAACTGGTCGTCCTGCTGGTCCACCCAGGCCGCGACCGAGCGAAACACGGTGCTCACGGCCGAGCCAAACGGCGCCGCCAGGCTGCCCGAGGATCCGCTCGCCAACGTGGCGGCGGGCGTCACCTTGATGCTTCGAGCCCAGTCTCTCATGTCGTGGTGGTAGACCACGTGCCCGGCCGTCGCCACCGTTCGTGGTCCGATGAACCAGCCGGTGGCGATCATCCCCGGTCCAAAGCGCGTCGTGATCTCCAGAAAGCAGATCCAGCGCCAGGGTGCATCGCCCGTGTTAAGTACCTGCCGGCGATCGTCCGCGTCGATGACCCGTTCCAGCGAGCCGATTCCAAGCACCGGGTCGTCCACCAGCGACTCGGTGTCCACTCCCAGCGACTCAGCCAACGCCTGCCGCCGCTGGCTGGCCAGCCGGTCCGCCTTGGGCTGCTTATACCCGGGGACCTTCTCGATGCCCGTCCTCCGCGACCGCTTGCCGCCGCAGGTGCCCGGCTGCGAAGGTACCATCGTATCGGTCGCTGGCACGTCCGGCTGGAAAGACTCGCTCGAAACGGACTCGTGCCTGCGATCATGCGCACCAGAATTCATCGTTTGGAAGCCCCTCGTGTCGACTGGCGGGACGGTCGTCCCAACCCAACGGGCGGAACAGATCAAGAGACTCACTCGCATCAACAGCACTTATGGGGCAGCTTATCCACCACCAATGGGTCAGTCAATGTTGCGAAGATAAAATCCTTGGGAATTCTGCGATACCTGGATTGATCGGGAAATTGCCACACGCTGACCGCAGTCATCCCAGGACTCCGAAACATCGCAGTCTTCCCAATGCATGGACTCCGCCATTTCCCGGTGTTATAAGTATGTGGCTTGGCCGGTCGGCAGGTCCGCGTTCAGACAACCTCGAAGGGTCCTTCAGATGAAGTCGCTCCGATTCTCCGCCCCCGTGCTCGCCGTCTTGGCGGTCGTTCTGTTCGCGCCGCCGGCCAGGGCATGCTGGCGATGTCATTACCACCATCACTGGCACCGCTTCGGGTACGGTTACGGCACGTCGACCGGCACAACTCGTCCCCCTCAGACTGGTGGCGGCAGCCAGCCAGCATCTCCTGGAGCGGAGACGCCGGTGGGCAACGAAAGCGCCGCGGTGAAGCCAGAGGCCGGCGCCGTGGACCTGCTGGACCTGGTGATCAAGGTGGTCGGCGGTGATCGGGACAAGGTCGTGGTAGGTGCGGTCCGAGACCTGCTGAACAAACCGGCCGCGGGCGGAGCCGAAGTGCCCGTGCCACCCGACCAGGCGATCGAGGCGTTGAAGCGGCTGAACGCCCGCCTGGACAAGGTGGAACCGCAAGTGCAGCAGTTGCAAACCGACGTGGAGATGCTGAAGCGGGATCGAGGGCTGGAGGCGAAGCTGGACGCGATCCTGGAAGAGCTGCGCAAGAAGTAACCTGCCAGTTGTGCCGGATCTGACGCCTGTGCCTGCTGTGCGGGGTCCGCTCAACTTCATCCGCCATTGGCGACGAAGTAACCAACGGCCGACTGAACCGCTCGAAAGCCCACCATTTCCACGGATGGAGATGACCATGCGTATCTGGATCCCTCTCTCGCTGCTGGCCTGCGGCGTGCTCCTGTCCGAAGCTCGCGCGGTCGCGGGCGGGTGTGGCAGTGACGTGGCGCCGGTCAAGAGTTGCAACTGCCCGAACGTCAAGGTGCACGTGCACCACGTGCCGGTCAAGCAACATCACTGGTGCGGACCGCCCGCGCCGATTGGGCCCGTCATGAGTACCGAGGCATTTCGGCGAGTGTCGCCGCCGGTGGAAAGAACTCGGCTGCGCTACGAGCGGGAAGTGCAGCAGGAAGTCGGCGAGCTGAAGGAGTCGGGCGAGAAGGAATGCGGGGCCGAGTTCTCGAAGGTCCTGGAGTTCCTCCGCACGACGCGCGAGGTTGCACAGCAGAACGAGGACGCGGCCAGGCGCAAGCAGTTCGAAACCCTGGTCATCGAATCGCTCGAGAAGCTGGCGGACCGGATCGAAAAGATCGAGGCGCAGGCCAAGCGCGATTGACGCCGGTTGCGTCGCGGTCTGCCCCGCGGCTACCCCCATCTCGCGGCCCAGCATCGACTGGGCCGTTTTTTGTTGCGTCCGTGCGGAATGTGCCGTCTCTGCCGCGGCCACCGTTGAATCCGCGTGTAGCGGTTGCGAGCGTCATGCCGGTTGAATGCGAAGTGACCGAAATGCTTGAATGTCCCAGGATTCGCGTCGATCTAAATGTTGGCAATTTGACCATCTATCGAGTCGCACCGATTGCACTCGAACGAACAGTCATTGGAGCTGGCGCGTCTGCGCCAGGAAGGAGCACTGTCTATGCGTCCCCTCATGGCGGCCGTGGCTCTGATCTGCTGTTTCGCCGGTCCGGCGCTGGCGGAGTGTGATTGCGGTTACCCGGAGCAGCGCCCGCAGCCCTGCCGGCGGTGCATCGAGAAGCACGTCTATGTCCCGGTTGCGCCACCGCAGCCGGAGGTTTCGCGTCCGGAAGGCGGTTATGCCGCGCCGCCGCAGACGGGCATTTTCGCCGGCGAGTCGGCGGGGATGGGGCTGGAGGGGATGGAGATTGAGTTTCCCAAGCTGAGCTTCAAGTTTCCCAGCATCCGGTTCCCGCGGCTGACCCATTTCCGGCAAGGCCCGCGGATGCTGGTTGAGTCGGCCGAAGCGCCGTGGGTGGAGAACTTCCGCGACGAAGCGGCGATCGAGGTGGCTCGCCCGGAAGCGGGTCGCGCTCCGGAGACCAAGGAAGCGGGACCCGCCAAGCCGTGCGATCTGCCGCCCAAGCCGCCATGTGCGGCGCAGCCGGCCAGCGATGCGGCCGGCTCCCAGTTGGCCGCCCTGGACGCTCAGCTTGGCGCGCGCCTCGCGCAGCTCCGCGAAATGGAACAGCGGCTGGACGCCAAGGTCGATCGGCTGGCCGCCACGCTGGAACAGCTCAACCGGCTGGAAACGCTGTCGACGGCTCGGCTCGCCCAGCCAGCGGCGGGAACCGGGGAGGCTGCCGAGCTTCCCGCGAACGGGGTGTCCCAGCCAGTGAGTATCACGGCGACATCGGCGGGAGAACCGCGACGTTTGCCGGCCACGGAGGGCCAGCGGCCGGCTGCTGAACCGGGCGCGGGTCTGGGAGGCGACAACGCTCCCCAGGCCCGAGCCGCCTCGTTCACATTGCCCGGGCCCAACAGACCCGCGGCAGCCACCGTATCCGATATGCGGCCGGAAGCCGGACTCTGGGCGACGGGCGGGCCGGCCGTTACGCCACCTGCCAAACCGCCCGTTCAGCGCCCGACATTTGCCGCCGGCCTGTCGCAGTTGGGCCGCAACTTGTTCGGCCCCAAGCGTTGATGTTATTCAGTTTCCTGGGGTGCTGATTGTCCAGCCAGTGCTGACCGGGCAACCCTGGCCGCTTTACCAGTGGCGCCGACAGGCGCACAATGAGTGGCCGGTGTTCGGGGGACGGCGGCAAGACGAAGGCACCAGGCCGATGAAGCAGGAATTGCTGGAGGAATTGCAGTCGCGGCGCGAGCGGGCCCTGGCGGGCGGCGGGCAGGACCGCATCCAGAAACACCACGCCAAGGGGCTGTTGACGGCCCGCGAACGGCTACAGGTGCTGCTGGACTCGGAAACCTTTCAGGAGTGGGGCATGCATGTGGATCATGCCTGCCACGACTTCGGCATGGAAGGCAAGTCGCTGCCCGGCGACGGCGTGGTGACCGGGATCGGTCGCGTGGACGGCCGCGTCGTGGCCTGTGCCAGCCAGGACTTCACGGTGGGCGGCGGCGCGCTGGGCCAGCGGCATTCAAAAAAGATCTGTGACGTCATGGACTACGCCCTGGATTGCGGCGTGCCGCTGGTGACGATCAACGATTCGGGCGGCGCCCGGATCCAGGAGGGTGTCGAGTCCCTGTCGGGATACGGCCAGGTTTTCTATCGCAACGTGATGCTGTCGGGCTGCGTGCCGCAGATCGGCGTGATCGCCGGCAGTTGCGCGGGCGGCGCGGCCTACTCGCCCGCGCTGATGGATTTCCTGATCATGACTCGCGAGCACGCCAGCATGTTCATCTGCGGGCCGCAGGTGATCAAGGCGGCCACGGGCGTCAGCACGACGATGGACGAGATCGGCAGCGCGGCGGCCAACGCGGCGGTCAGCGGCAACGTGCACTTCGTGGCCGAGAACGACACGGACGCCATGGCGCTGGTCCGGCAGTTGCTTTCCTACCTGCCGGCCAACAATGTGGGAAATCCTCCGCATGCGCCGGCGGCGGATATCGACCTGGAACCGGACCCGGAGCTCAGCGCCCTGGTACCCGACGATCCCAAGGCGGCCCTGGACATGCGGCAGATCATCGGCCGCCTGGTGGATGGCGGCCAGATGCTGGAAGTGCAGCGGGATTTCGCGGGCAACCTGCTGGTGGGCTTCGCGCGAATCGACGGCGTGGTGGTGGGGATCGTGGCCAACCAGCCGCTGGTCAAGGCGGGTACGCTGGACATCGACGCCTCGGACAAGGGGGCCCGCTTCGTCCGCTTCTGCAACGCCTTCAATATCCCCCTGGTGACGCTGGTCGACGTGCCGGGATTCCTGCCGGGAGTGCAGCAGGAACGGGGCGGCATCATCCGTCACGGGGCGAAAATGCTGTTCGCTTACGCTTCGGCCACGGTGCCCAAAATCACGGTGATCACGCGCAAGGCCTACGGCGGTTCGTACCTGGCGATGTGCAGCCGGGATCTGCGCGCCGACGTGGTGCTGGCCTGGCCCACGGCCGAAATCGCCGTGATGGGCGCCGAGGGCGCGGTGGACGTGCTGTACCGGCAGGAGCTTTCGGCGGCCGAGGATTCTCAGGCCCTGCGGCAGCAGTTGGTCCGCGAGTACCAGGAGAAATTCGCCTCGCCTTACATGGCGGCTCGCCACGGACTGATCACCGACGTGATCCCGCCCGACCGGACACGGGGCATCGTGTCGCTCGCGCTGCGGAATCTGTTGACCAAGAGCGAGTCGCGGCCGGCCAAGAAGCACGGGCTGATTCCGCTGTAGCTGGGATGTATCGAGGGTCTCCTGTCCATGAAGCGGTTTCGCATCACGATCGGCAAGAAGTCGTACGAGGTGACGGTTGAGGACCTGACGGAGCCGGCTGCCGGATCCGCGGCGGGGGCGATGCCGTCCGCCAGGTCGGGTGCGACGGCCTGGACGGCGGCCGGTCCTTCGTCCACCTCGCCCGCGTCCACTGCCGCTGGCGCCTCGCCGCCGCCTCAGGCCGGCGCCGTGACCAGCCCGATGGCGGGCGTGGTCAAGGCGATTCTGGTGAGCGAGGGGGACCAGGTGCGGCAGGGGCAGCCGCTGGTCGTGCTGGAGGCGATGAAGATGGAGAATCAGATTGTCGCTCCCCTGGCGGGCACCGTGCGGCAGGTGGGAGTGAAAGAGGGGGCGTCGGTTGTCGAGGGCCACGTGCTCGTGGTGCTGGAGTAGCCCCCATGCCGCTCGATCCCGCGCTGCTGGCGAACCTGCCCGCTCCGATCACCTGGGCGCCGCTGTGGGAGGACACCGGGCTGCCGCTGGCCGTGATGGGTATCGCGGTCGTGTTCGTCGCATTGACCCTGGTCAGCCTGTTCATCGCGCTGCTGCCCCGGCTGATCGAGCTGCTGGACCGGCTGCATCCGGTCGCGGAAGAACGGGGCGAGCTGGCGGCCGGTTCCAGCTCGGCGGCCGAGGTTGCCGCCGCGGCGGAGGGCGACGTGCCGGAGGAGATCGTGGTCGTGATCACCGCGGCCGTGGCGGAGATGATGGGCCGGCCGCATCGGGTGGTCCACATTCGGGGACTGACCGCCGAGGAGCTCGGCTGGTCGTTGGAAGGGCGGATGCAGTTGCACACTTCGCACCAGGTTCATCGCCGGGACCGGCCGTGAATTTCCTGGTTGGCGATCGCCCGGCGCGGGCATCGAGGACGGCATGAACGCGAGCGAGTACCTGGCCGAGAAAGCCTGGCAACTGATCCACACCACGGCCTTTCCGGGTCTGGCCGTCGGCAACCTGTTGATGATCGCCATCGGGCTGGCATTCATCTATCTGGCCATCGCCAAGCACTACGAACCGTTGCTGCTGGTGCCGATCGGGTTTGGGGTGATCGTGGGCAACATCCCGGCGGGCGCGGGCATGATCCTGGGTATTTACGATCCGGCGGCGCCCGACGGCGGCCTGCTGTCGCTGGAGCGGTTGGAAGATTGGGGCGTGCTCCGCTATCTGTATGTGGGAGTCGAGAAGGGGATTTTTCCACCGCTGATTTTCCTGGGCATCGGCGCCATGACCGACTTCTCGACGATGCTCTCCAACCCCAAGCTGGTGCTGCTCGGCGCGGCGGCCCAACTGGGCGTGTTCCTGACGTTCCTGGGAGCGCTGCTGCTGGGGTTCACGCCCCAGGAAGCCGGCGCGATTGGGATCATCGGGGGCGCGGACGGGCCGACGGCCATTTTCCTCTCCTCGCGGTTGGCGCCGGACCTGCTGGGGGCGATCGCCATCGCGGCCTACTCGTACATGGCCCTGGTCCCCGTGATTCAGCCGCCGATCATGCGGTTGCTGACGACGCGGGCCGAGCGGCGGATCCGCATGAAGCGGCCGCGGACCGTGTCGCGCCGCGAGCGGATTGTCTTTCCGATCGCGGCTTTTCTGATCTGTGCGCTGCTGGCTCCGGGAGCCCTGGTGCTGATCGGCATGCTGTTCTTCGGCAACCTGCTGAAGGAATGCCTGGTGACCGAGCGTCTGGCGGTCACGGCCCGCACGGCGCTGATCGACATCGTGACCATTTTGCTGGGGTTCTGCGTCGGGATCAGCACGACGGCCCAGTACTTCCTGCAGACGAAGTCGATCATGATTTTCGTTCTGGGAGCGGTCTCGTTCGCGGTGGCCACGGCGGGCGGCGTGCTGTTCGCGAAGTTCATGAATCTGTTCCTGCGGGAGAAGATCAACCCGTTGATCGGGGCCGCGGGCGTCTCGGCCGTGCCCGATTCCGCTCGGGTGGCCCACATCCTGGGGCGCGAGGAGGATCCGCAGAACTTTCTGCTGATGCACGCCATGGCCCCGAACGTGGCGGGTGTGATCGGTTCGGCGATCGCCGCCGGCGTGCTCTGGTCGCAACTGGCGAGGTAAATCATGCCATTCATTGACATTCAGGACTATCAACCGATCGAGCCGGTGCCGGGTTGCCGGATGAGGACGCCGTACGGCGAGCATCTGATGCTGTCGTATCTGGAGATGGACGAGGGCGCCGAGGTGCCGTTGCATCATCATCCGCACGAGCAGGGCGGGATCCTGCTGCGCGGGCGGTTGCAGTTGACGATCGGCGACGAGACGCGGTTGGTCGAGGCGGGGGCGATGTTTCTGATCCCGCCCCACGTCCCGCACCGGGCGGTGGCGGTCGGCGGGCCGGCCGTGGTCCTGGACGTGTTCAGCCCCGTGCGGGAGGATTACGCCGAGCTGACCAACCGCTATATACCGCCGGCCTGAAAGTCGCCCGGAGCGAGCGGAGGTCTTTTCCGAGAACAACCCGCGCCCCCTGCCGCTCGTCCGGCGCGCCCTTTGCACGAAGGTCTGCCAGGCTGTAGGTTGAAGGTTCGGGCGGCCCCACACCAGCGCCGGTGCCGAGAGGACTGGCTGAGCGGAGGAGGAGCGGGTCATGTCGCTACAGGAGTGCGTTTCGCGCCGCGCCGACGCGGCCGCGGAATTTGACGATCACGAACAAGGTGACGCAGGCGTGCGGGTGGCCAACAGTCTTTCGTTCGGCTTCAGCGCGCTGCGTTCCGCTCTGTTCACCCGCATCCACGAGGACGTGGAGCGGTATTACGGCAGCGATTCGATGCTGTCGCCCGTGTCGTTGAAGGGCCTGCAGAAGATGGAGGCCAACACCAAAGTCGAGATCGAGATCTACCAGGTCGCCGTGTCGTGCGAGGAGATCCGCGACCGGGGCTACGTGCGGGATCACGCCTGGTATCGCGAGTGGCTCAGCCGGTTGCGGTTGGGGGATCTCGCGCAGCACGAACCGGTTCGCCAGCGGTTGGCTCACTATCTGGAAGAGGAGCGCAGCGAACGCCGGTTGGATTTCGTCGGCGTGCTGGTTCGTTCGGCCCCCGAAGCGTCCAAGGCGCCGCTGATTCTGTACCGCCTGTTCCCGCTGGCGGTTCGGCTGGCGACCGACCTGGCGTTTGGCGATCACCTGGCGGCCGCCGACGCCCGGAACAAGCAGATCGCCATCCTGCCCCATATCGTGGACTGCCGGGAATGCCACGGTCGGCCGCTGGACAACGGCGAACAGTGTCCGCTGTGCGGCAACCCGGTGTGGAAGTTCGAATGGTTGCGGGCGGTGGATTGAAAACGGGTTCCGCAACCTGACTTGCAGGGTCCGCCCGGCGCGCGGCTCGGCGGCACACCTGAGCGGTCCCGCGCGCTGTTGCTGCCGGTCACGGCCGAGACGACGAGCGCCGCGGGACAGTCCCCTGGCCATGTGGCCACATGGCCCACGCGACGCGGCGACTTGCCGACAATCACTCAATCCAACCACCAGTCATCCACCCAAGTCACACCACCTCGCCTCCCCTGATTACTGACAACTGACAACTTTCCCCCATGACCACCAGCGACGCGCCAACTCCCGGCTCCGTGACCATTCGCCAGGCCGAAGACCGCGACCTGCCGGCGATCCGCGAGATCTTCCTGGCGTGTTATGGCACGCACTACGCGTATCCGGCGTATTACGACGTCGAGCAACTGAAGAAGCTGCTGTACTCGGACGACAATCTGCTGCTGGTGGCCGAGGACGCCGACAGTGGGCGGGTTCTGGGGACGGCGTCCGTGCTGTTGCAAATTGGAGCGTACGCGGATCTGGTGGGCGAGTTTGGGCGTCTGGCGGTGCACCCGGACAGCCAGGGCCGCGGTCTGGGCAGACAGTTGATGGAGGGACGGCTGGAACGGGTGCGTGAGCGGCTGCATGTGGGGCTGGTTGAACCGCGGGTGAACCACCCGTATTCGCAGAAGATCGCCGTGCATCACGGCTTTGCTCCGATCGGCCTGCTGCCGATGAACCAGCAGTTCGCGCGGCGCGAGAGTTCGCTGGTCTGCGCGCGGTATTTCTGCGACTCGCTGCAGTTGCGGCGGAATCATCCGCACGTCATTCCCGAGCTGTTTCCGTTGGGTGACATGGTGCTGGCCAACTGCGGCCTGTCGCCGGACCTGGTTGTTGATTCGCACGCCGCGCCGTATCCGCACGAGGAGGAGTTTGAGCTGGATGAACTGACGGCGGAAGGCTACGCGGCGCTGCTGAGGCTGGAGCGGGGGCGGGTGAGCAAGCGGGAGATCTTCGGTCCCATGCGATTGCATTATGGGATGTTCAAGCTGCGGGCGCGGCATTCCACCTACTTGCTGGCTCGCAGCCAAGGCCAGATCGTGGGAGCGGTTGGGTGCCTGGTGGACGATCTGGACCGGGCCGTGCGGATTTTCGAATTGATCTCGCTCAGCGACCGGCCGATCCGCTTTCTGTTATGCCAGGTCCTGCGGCGGTGCCGCGAACAGTGGAAGGCCAGGTACGTGGAAGTGGACGTCAGTGCGTACTCGCCGCGGATGCAGCGCACCTTGCTGGAACTCGGTTTTCTTCCATCGGCCTACATTCCGGGGATGGTCTTTCACCGAGTGGAGCGGTTGGACGTGGCGAGGATGTCGCAACTGCTGGTGCCGACCGATTTCAGCAATGTCGAGCCGATCGAGGAAACGCGGGCGCTGGTCGAACTGGTGGTGGGCAGCTTCACCTACGCGGCCGTGCTGCCCGAAGTGGTGCAGGCCGCCGGACGGATGCCGCTGCTGGCGGAGCTGACCGAGGAGCAGGCGCGGTGCCTGGCGTCCATCTGCCACCTGGAGACGTTTCAGCCGGGAGAGACGATCGTCGAGCACGGCCAGTGCGGGCGGCTGGTGTATCTGGTGCTGCGCGGTTCGATAGCGATTACGGCTGGCGGATCGGACCGACCGCTGGCTCGGCTGGAAGCGGGCAGTTGCCTGGGCGAGCGGGCCTTGTTGCAGCGGCGGCCGCATTCGGCCACGGCCCGGGCGCTGGACGAGGTGGCCGCGGCCGTGATGAGCCACGAGCAGTGGATGGACCTGGTTCGCCGCCGGCCGGATATCGGCGTCATCCTGTACCGCAACCTGGCCAGCGGGCTGAGCGACAAGCTGCGGCAGACGGACGATCTGCTGACGGGCGAGAGTTCGCCGGGAGCCGCCTGAGGCTCCGATCGCGCGGCGTCGAAACCCGCGGCGGGCGATTGACGAGCCCGGCGGAGTAGCGCACGCTACGTGCGCGGGACAAGCGACGACGGACCCCTCGTGGCTCGAACTTCGCGCTGGCCCGCCATCCGGGAACTCGCGTTTTCCCGGTTCGCCATCGACTCGGACGCATACAGGAGGAGCTGTCTCATGGCTGTTCGTTGGAATCGTCGTCAATTCCTTTCCGCCACGGCCGGTACAGCCTTGGCCTGGGGCTACCATAGCGGCGTGTCTCGAGCGGCGGATCCCACGTCGCCCAACGAACGCTTGAATCTGGCCTCGATCGGCGTGCTGGGCAGGGCCGGGGGGAATCTGTCGGCGGTGGCCAGCCAGAACATCGTGGCCCTGGCGGACGTGGACGCGGGTTTTCTGGACCAGGCGGCCGCTCGTTACCCGCAGACCCGCAAGTACCGCGACTACCGGGAGATGCTGGAACGGGAGGCGGACAAGCTGGACGGCGTGCTGGTCAGCACACCCGACCACAGCCACGCGCCGGCGGCGGCGATGGCGTTGCGGCTGAAGCTGCCCGTGTACTGCGAGAAACCGCTGACGCATACGGTGTACGAGGCGCGGACGCTGGCCAACCTGGCGGCGGCCGGCAAGCTGGCGACCCAGATGGGAACTCAGATTCACGCCGGCGACAACTATCGCCGCGTGGTCGAGCTGGTCCAGGGGGGAGTGATCGGTCCGGTCCGCCGAGCGCACGTGTGGGCCGGCGCGCAGTACAGCGGCGCGACCTTTACGCTGGGCACCGCGGCCCCCGATTCGCTCAACTGGGACTTGTGGCTGGGGCCGGCCAGCGAGCGACCGTACAGCGAGGGCGTGCATCCGTTCAAGTGGCGGAGCTTCTGGGACTACGGCACCGGAGCGCTGGGCGACTTCGGTTGCCACTACATGGATCTTGCCCATTGGGCGCTGCGCTTGCGGCATCCCACGACGATTGCCGCTCAGGGCCCGCCATATGATCCGGTCAGCACGCCGGCGTGGTGCATTGTGGATTACGAGTATCCGGCGCGCGGGGACCTGCCGCCGGTGCATCTGACCTGGTACGACAGCGGCCGCCGTCCGGATATCCTGGCAACGCTCAAGGACTCCGCCGGCCAGCCGCTGAACTGGAACAGCGGCCAGTTGTTCATCGGCGACGAAGGCATGATCCTGTCGGACTACAGCCGGCACGTGCTGCTGCCGGCCGAGAAGTTCGCCGATTTCCAGCCGCCGCCGGCATCGATTCCCGCCTCGGTCGGGCACCATCGCGAGTGGATCGAGGCGATTCGCCAGGGGACGCCCACCACCTGCAACTTCGACTATTCCGGGGCGCTGACCGAGGCCGTGTTGCTGGGCACCGTGGCCTATCGCAGCGGGAAGAAGCTGGAGTGGGACGCGGAGAACCTGCGGGTCACCAATGCCCCGGACGCTCAGCAATTCATTCACAAGGAGTACCGCAAAGGCTGGACGCTGTAGGGTGGTCGGATAGTCGCCTTTCGCTCCGCGAAAGTAGCGCGCGCCGCGCACGAGTCCCGGCAGCGTAACCGTTCGCGGGGATTCGACATTCCGATCGGCAGCGAGCAAACAAACCAGTCCCGCTGGCTCCCTCCCCGCTTCGGGGAGGGCTGGGGAGGGGCTCTTCATCACCTGGTCCAAACTCAGCTACTACCCGCCGAGTCCGCTCGACTTCGAACAGAAAATACTCACGTCGCTGCGGGCAATGTGTCTGCATAGGCAGAAGTTGCCAATGGCATTTTCTCGAATGTCACGAGATCGCGTCGTTCACGGTCGCGGTGTATCGCGTTATCCTCATCAGCCCCAAAGACCCCTCCCCAGCCCTCCCCGAAGCGGGGAGGGAGCCGGAAGTGATTTGTGGGGTTGGCGCCGATCTTCGTGACGAAACGCCGTGAACGGTGACCTTGGCGACTAAGCGATATCTCGCAGCGGCGCTACTTTCGCGGAGCGAAAGGCGACTTTGCTCACCGCGGCGGCGTGTTACAATGGGCCGGTGTGCACGGAACTGTGTTGGGAAACGTGAGTTCGAAACTGCAAGGAGAAATCCATCATGTGGCGATGCGTTACCGCGGGTTTGCTGGCGCTGGGAGTTCTGGCGATGACGACTTCGGTGGAGGCGGCTGACAAGGACGCGCCGGCGGCGCTGAACTTCACGATGAAGTCGCTGGATGGCAAGCCCGTCGATCTGAAGAAGTACGCGGGCAAGGTGGTGTTGATCGTGAACGTGGCCAGCGAGTGCGGGTTGACGCCGCAGTATGCCGACCTGCAGAAGCTGCACGAGAAGTACGCCGAGAAGGGGCTGGCGATCCTGGGAGTTCCCTGCAACCAGTTTGGCGGTCAGGAGCCGGGGACCGAGAAGGAGATTTCGGCATTCTGCACCCAGAACTACGGCGTGAAGTTTGACATGTTGGCCAAGGTCGACGTGAACGGCGACGGGGCCTGCGAACTGTACAAGTACCTGACGGCGCTGGAGACCGAACCGAAGGGCGCCGGCAAGGTGTCCTGGAACTTCGAGAAGTTTCTGCTGGACCGTCACGGCAAGGTGATCGCCCGTTTTGAACCGCGCACGAAGCCGACGTCCGAGACGGTGGTGGAGATGATCGAGCGGGAGCTGGAGAGCAAGTAGTTCCCGCTGGCGATTGGAACCAGAGCGACGCGAAAGTTTCCAGGGCGGGACTCGCCGGCGGGTCCCGCCCTACCGTTTTCTTGCCTGTTGTGCGCGGGGGGCCAATGGCTATACTGGGGGGCGGATCCGACTCCCAGGTCCCCTTAGGTTTCGCACGGAGGAATCACCATGCCCCGCAACAAGTGCTACGACAACGCCTCGGCCGCCATCGGCGACACGCCCATGATTCGCATCAACCGGTTGCTGCCCGAGGGCCAGGCGACCGTGTTTGCCAAGTGCGAATTCTTCCAGCCGCTCAACAGCGTCAAGGACCGCATCGGGGTGGCGATGATCGAGGCGGCCGAGCGGGACGGCATCCTGCATCCGGAGACCCACGTGATCGAGCCGACCAGCGGCAACACGGGGATTGCCCTGGCGTTTGTCTGCGCGGCGAAGGGCTACAAGCTGACGCTGACGATGCCCGAATCGATGTCGCTGGAGCGGCGGGCCTTGTTGCGGGCGATGGGCGCGAACCTGGAATTGACGCCCGCGGCCGAGGGGATGCCGGGGGCGATTCGGCGGGCGCAGGAGCTGGTCGAGCAGCAGGACGGGGCCTGGATGCCGCAGCAGTTCGAGAACCCGGCGAACCCGGCGGTCCACGAGGCGACGACGGGTCCCGAGATCTGGGAGGACAGCGGCCACCGGATCGATGCGATCGTGGCGGGTGTGGGCACGGGCGGCACGATCACGGGCGTGGCCCGATGCTTGAAGAAGTTGAACCCCGACTTCAAGGCGATCGCCGTCGAACCGAAGAATTCGCCCGTGATTGGCGGCGGCAAGCCGGGCAAGCACCGCATCCAGGGGATCGGCGCCGGCTTTGTTCCCGGCAATCTCGACACGTCGCTGGTCGACGAAGTGATCACGGTGGACGACGAAGACGCGTTTGAATGGGGCCGCAAACTGGCCCGGTACGAGGGGATCATGGCCGGCATCAGCAGCGGCGCGAACATGTGGGCGGCCGCCCAGGTGGCTGCCCGGCCGGAGTACCGCGGCAAGCGGATCGTGACGATCATGTGCAGTCTGGGCGAGCGTTATCTGTCCACGCCGCTGTTCGGCGGACTGGGGATGTAACCGCCGATGCTCGATTCGGACTTGTTGCGAGCGTTGTTGGACAGTCTGCCCGACAACGTATACTTCAAGGACCGGGAGAGCCGCTTCATTCGCGTCAACCGGGCGGCCGCCCGCTGGTTTGGCCTGGAACAACCCGAAGACGCCGCGGGCAAGACGGACTTTGACCTGTTCACCAGCCAGCACGCCTCGGTCGCCTTCCAGGACGAGCAGGAGATCATTCGCACCGGGCGGCCGATGCTGCACAAGCAGGAGATGGAGACCTGGCCGGATGGCCGGGTGACCTGGGTCGATACCTGCAAGATGCCGCTGGTGGACCACGCGGGGAACACCATCGGCACCTTCGGCATCTCGCGCGACATCACGCAGCAGAAGCTGGCCGAGGAGGCGCTGTCGCGGGAGCGGGATCTGCTGCGGACGCTGATCAATCATCTGCCCGATCTGATCTTCGTCAAGGATGCCGAGGGGCGTTTCGTGGCGGCCAACGAAGCTGTGATACACGCGCTCGGAGCGCGCCGCCTGGACGACGTGCTGGGGCGCACGGACTTCGACTTCTTCGATGCGGCCCTGGCCGCCCATTTTCATGCCGACGACGAGGACGTGATCCGCTCGGCCATGCCGCTGATCGACCGCGAAGAGGAGATCATCGCTCCGGACGGCCAGCGGAAATGGCTGCTCACGACCAAGGTCCCGCTGCTCGACTCGCAGGGCCTGGTCGTCGGTCTCGTGGGGATCGGCCGCAACGTCACGCGGCTCAAGCAGGTCGAATCGGACTTGACGGCGGCCAAGGAAGCGGCCGATTCCGCGAACCGCGCCAAGAGCGACTTTCTGGCCAACATGAGCCACGAGATCCGCACGCCGATGAACGCCATCATCGGCATGACCGAATTGCTGCTCGACACGCACCTGACGGCCAACCAGCGGGAGTACCTGCGGATGGTCGCGTCGTCGGGCGAATCGCTCCTGACGCTGCTCAACGACATCCTGGACTTCTCCAAGATCGAAGCGGGCAAGATGGAGCTGGATCCCAGCCGTTTCCAGCTTCGGGACAGCCTGGGCGACACCATCCGGTCGCTGGCCTTGAGGGCTCATGGCAAGGGCCTGGAGCTGGCCTTTCGCGTGGGGCATGACGTGCCCGACGCGCTGATCGGGGATATCAGCCGGTTGCGGCAGGTGATCGTGAACCTGGTCGGCAACGCCATCAAATTCACCGAGCGGGGTGAAGTGCTGGTCAGCGTGGAGTGCCAGGGGCACGACGAGCGACACGCGGAATTGCGGTTCGCGGTGGTCGACACGGGAATCGGGATTCCGCTGGAACAGCAGGAGCGGATTTTTCATGCCTTCGAACAAGCCGACTCGTCCACCACGCGGCGGTTCGGCGGTACGGGGCTGGGCCTGGCCATCTCCTGCCGGCTGGTGGAATTGATGGGGGGCCGGATCTGGATCGACAGCCGGCCGGGGCGAGGCAGCACGTTCTACTTCACGGCTCGCTTCGAAGTGGCGGACGGCAAGGACGGCGGCGAGCTGCCCGGCAAGCTGACCGCGATCAGCGATCTGCGCGTGCTGGTCGTGGACGACAACGCCACCAACCGCCGGATCCTGGTCGACATGCTGAGTAACTGGGGGATGCAGCCCGTGGCGGTGGCAGGGGCCTCCGAAGCACTGGCCGCGCTGCGCGACGCGGTCACCGCGGGCAACCCGTTTCGCCTGCTGCTGTCCGACGTCAATATGCCGGAGGCCGACGGTTTCGAACTGGTCCGCTGGGTGCGCGACGAACGGGCCTTGACCGGACTGCCGATTGTCCTGCTGACGTCCGGTGGCCGGCCCGGAGACCACCGGCGCCGCGGGGAACTGCACATCGCGGCCCAACTGCTCAAACCCGTCAAGCAGTCCGAACTGTTTTCGACCGTCGTCACCGCGCTGGGAGTGTCGCCGCTGGAAGATCCCACCGAGGAACCCGCCACGGGCCCGGCCGCGCAGGTTCGGTCGCTGAAAATTCTGCTGGCCGAGGACAATCAGGTGAACCAGTTGCTGGCCACCGCCCTGCTGCAACGCCAGGGACATCATGTGGCCGTCGCCCATAACGGCCGCCAGACCGTTGAAATGTGGAGCCACGGAGATTTCGATCTGATTCTGATGGACGTGGAAATGCCCGAAGTTGACGGGCTGGAAGCCACGCGGCAGATTCGCCAGCGGGAACGCCAGCGGGGAACGCACGTCCCGATCATCGCCATGACGGCGCACGCCATGCGAGGCGACCGCGAATTGTGCCTCGCGGCCGGCATGGACGATTATCTCTCCAAGCCGATCCGTTCGCAGCAAGTCACCGAAAAGCTGGTTCGCGTTCTGGAGCGGCGGGAGGTGGCGGGTGGCGACGAATCCACCGCCGTGGAGCCGGCGGGGGAACCGGCTGGACAATCCGTGGAATCAGTTGGTGAGCTGGTCGACTGGAAGGTGGCTCTGCGAAGCGTTAACGGAGATCAGGAACTGCTGCGCGAACTGCTGGAGATCTTTCTGGCGCAAACCCCCGAACTGCTCAGCGAGATGAAGCAAGCCATCGACCGCCAGGACCTGGCCACGCTGCGCCTCAAAGCCCACGCCTTGAAAGGTTCCATGCTGTTTCTGGGCCCAACGCCCATCTGGCAGCGTGCCTTTCGACTGGAGAGCATCGCGGCGGGCCAGGAGGGCGGCGACCTGCGGGACGCTTTGGCGGCGCTGGAACCGCAACTCGCCACGCTGCTCGATCAGCTCCGCCGCTACCTGGCACGGTGAGCGGCCGCTCAGCACAGTGGCCTGGCACCACGCCGGCGCGAGGATGGATGCTCTTCGTTTGGGGAATTGCAAATTGCAAATTGCAAATTGCAAATTGACTAATGACTAATGACTAATGACTAATGACTAATGACTCGCTTCCCGTCCGCGACCGCGGCCACGCGGCGGCCGATCCGCACCACGCGCTGCGGGTCGTCCTTGATCGACCGCTCGCACGACACGACGGCCACCGGTTCCCAGGCGAACCGCAGCGATTCGGGCGGCGGATTGCCCCAGGCCGACGACAGGCAGAAGTACTCGGCCGTGTCGCGCTGCACGTCCTCGGGCTTGCGCGACCGGTACTCAATGGGGCGGTTGAAGTAGTACAGGAACATCGGGTCGACCATCCCGTAGCTGACCAGGCGAGCGTCCGCGGGTAGTTGCGCGCGGAGTCGAGCCACCTCCAGGTCGGTGCGAGTTGCGTCGGCGGCGGTCAGCGTGACGACGAAGGTGCCGTACAGAATCGCCAGAAAGCTGGCCAGCGAGGCCACAGCCGCTTCGACTCGCCGCCCGTCGGCTCCCTGCCGGCCGCGGTGCACCAGCCAGGCGGCTGACCAGGCTCCGCATCCCAGCAGCAGGCCGGCCCAGGCCGGGAATGCCAGTTCGAACAGCCGTTGGGATACCAGTGGGAACGCGGCCAGAGCCAGCCCGCTGGCGGCCAGGATGACGGTCAGTGTGTCGCTGAACGCTCGCCACGGTTTGCGCAAGGCAACTTCCTGCACCATCCGCTCCACGTACAAACCAACCAGCAGCGCGAGGCACGGATACAGCGGCATGTAGTAGCGGCCCTTGGCGCCTTGCACCAGCCAGCAGGTCGGAAACGTCACGGCCAGGCAGACGATCAGGAACAGGGCTTCGCGCCGAGCGGTGCCCAGCGAGCGGCGGACGGCCGGGAACAGGTAGGCCGCCAGCAGGCCCGACCAGGGCAAGGTGCAGGCGAGCAGTTCGAACGGGTAAGTCACCAGGTGCTCGGCGAAGTTCGCCCAACTGCTGTCTTCAAACCGCATCGCGACGTCGTCCCAGTACATGCGCCGCGTGGCCTCCCAGCCCTCGGCGGCCAGGTACGCGCCTTGCCAGGCGCCCCAAAGGACCAGGCTGAGCGCGATGCCGGCCAGGTGGCCGAGCGAGAACGCTTCCCGCCAGCGACCGGTCAGCAGCAGGTAAGTGCCGACGGAACCCGCGAAGTAGACGGGCGCCTGTGGGCCCTTGGTCAGAACGCCCAGCGCCACAAGCGCGTAGGCGGCCAGCCAGGTGGCGGTCGAAATCCGGCCGCGGGCGGCACCGGCGTGCCAGACCAGCAGTGAACCGGCGACGAGCAGCGTGAACAGGGCTTCGGTTTCCCCGCTGCGGCCCAGCTCCAGCACTTGCCCCATGGTCAAGAAACCGGCCGCCGCGGTCAGGCTGCCCAGGCGGGAGAGGAACCGCCGGCCGTAGGCATAGACGAGCAGCGAGGTGAGCCAGACGGCGATCACGCTCGGCAAACGGATGGCCACCGGGTCCACGTCGCCCCGCAGCAGGCCCAGCCCGGCCAGCAGCCAGTTCTGCAAGGGCGGGCGGCTTAGAAACAGCGTGCCCTGGTAACGGGGAACGATCCAGTCGCCGCTGGCGATCATTTCGCGGGCCACTTGGGCCCGGCGAGGCTCTTCGCCACGCACCACGAGCCAGTCGAGTGGAATCAGGTAGCAGACCGCCACGAGCAGGCAGAGCAGGGCCAGTTCCCACTCGAGCCACCAGCGGGAGGAGCAATCTTGGTCAGTCGGGGGAGTAAGTTCGACTTGGTGTGCTGGCATGGAACAGCTCCGGCTGGAACGCGGGGACTGCGACCAGGGAAGGTTTGACTTTGGGCGACGGAAGGCGAACTGATACCAACCGGGGCAAGCGGCGTAAAGAGAAGTTGGGGGGGGTACGTGGGGGCGGTGTGGAATTCCGCCGGGCTTTTTCGGGGTTCAATTATTAGGGGCTGGCCGCTGCCCCACCGTCACGGTGTTTGTGCCCGGTTGGAGGTGGCTCCCGGATTGGAGTCGCGGCGAGGAAAACGCCAGCGAGGGGCGCAAGCAAGTGCGAGTTCCGGCGCCAGTCCGGAGAATTCTCTCCTTCTCCCTGGCGGCGAAACGGCCCCCTGACGGCGAAACGGCATTTTTTCCTGTGTTTCCCAGGCTACGTACTCATACTCATTTCTTGCTCTTTTTCACGGAGATCCGCGCATGTTGAAGGTTGGGACAAGACGAGGCTTTACGCTGGTGGAACTGCTGGTGGTGATCGCCATTATCGGGATTCTGGTCGCCTTGCTGCTGCCGGCGGTTCAGGCCGCGCGCGAGGCGGCTCGCCGCATGCAGTGCAGCAACAATCTCAAGCAGATTGGCCTGGCGGTGCACAACTATCACGACACCTACCATACGTTCCCGCCGGCCTTGATGAACTCCGGGCGGATGAATGGCGGGTGGACCACCTACTACAAGGGCGGCGTCAAGAATACGACCGGTTTCGCCCTGCTGCTGCCGTTTATCGAAGGCGACACGGTCCACGACAAGTACGATTTCAACCAGTGTTCGAGCATGTCAAGTCCGTACGGTGGTCCGGTCACTGGAACGGACGATGTGTCCAGCGACCTGAACCTGGACGGCTACTGGAACACCAACCTCGGCGGGCCGGGCAAGGACGGGGAAGGCCTTCGGCTGAAGTGGCTCGAATGTCCGTCGGACCCGGTGGCGGGCGAATTGCGGACGAACCAACCGGGCAATCCGGCGGATTTCTACACCATGCGGAACGCTCGCCGGGCGAGCTACCTGTTCTGCACGGGCGTGTTCACGGATTACGATACGCCGTATCACACCAAGAGCAACGACATTCGCCGGGGCGCGTTCGGCAACGACGGGGCGGCCAAGTTCGCCGACCTGCGTGACGGCAGCAGCAACACGACGATGGTGGGCGAGGCGGCGGGCGGCGACGGCCTGGACCAGAAGACGGCCTGGCAGTACGGTCCCTGGGGTTTGACGGGCACGCATACCTGCTGTCATGGCCGAGTGGTGAGCAGCAGCAGCCGAGTGCTCACCTCCCTTTCGGACGTCCGTTACCGCATCTGGTTCCACGTGAATGGCATCTACAATGCCGACGTGTACCGCCGCAGCTACGCCTGGAACTTCAACAGCTTCCATCCGGGCGGCGCTCAGTTTGTGATGTGCGACGGGGCGGTGAAGTTCCTGCCCGAGCTGATGGACTATTTCGTGCTGCTGCGGCTGAACTACTCGGCCGACGGCGAGCCGGTGGAACTGCCATAAGTGTGGAACGATTGTCCCAATCGTTCTTTGGTTGGTGGAACGATTGTCCCAATCGTTCTTTGGTTGGTGGAACGATTGTCCCAATCGTTCTGCCGACAGGGCCGCAGGCCCATCACTACCGCAACCGCAGGGCCGGTCTGAGACCCGTTACGGTCAACGCCGCGGCCAACTCATCCAGGGGCGAGTTGGCCGCGGCCCGTTTTCTTGGCCTTGCGCGAACAATATCCCCTCGTTTAACGGTGCATGCGGCGATTTTCCGCTCCCACCGAACCAGTCGTTCGACGCTCCGCATTAATTCCGCTCCGCCGATCTCTTGCACAGTTTGCGGTCGTCAATTCTAATACAGCTACTCTCCTGCCTCGCGCACGCCTTTGCGACCTGCCGAACGACCCTCCCCCGGTTTGCCGACTGGTGTTTCCCACCTGATCTGCCCACCTGACTTGAACGTCTCGGCTTGATTCTGGAGTGAGCGGCCCTCCCTCGGACTGTTGCGCCTTGCGCGCTCGTTGTCTTCAATACTTTCCTGTTTCGCGGAGGTCGATGTATGTCGAAGCCTGGAACAAGACGAGGCTTCACGCTGGTGGAGCTGCTGGTGGTGATTGCCATCATTGGAATTCTGGTGGCGCTGCTGCTGCCGGCGGTGCAAGCCGCGCGCGAAGCGGCTCGCCGCATGCAGTGCAGTAACAATCTGAAGCAGATTGGCCTGGCGGTGCACAACTACCACGACACGTATCACGTGTTTCCGCCGGCCCTGTTGAACTCCGGGCGGATCTCGGCTGGAGCCACCAGCCACTTCCGGGGCGGCGTCAAGAACACGACCGGTTTCGCGATGCTGTTGCCTTTCATTGAAGGCAACACGGTTCACGACAAGTACGACTTCAACTTGTGTTCGAGTGTTTCCAACCCGCTGGCCGGCGGGATGGTGGCGGGCACGGACGACCAGGCCAGCGACTTGAACGCCGACGGGTACTGGAACACGAACCTGGGCGGCCCCGGCAAGGCGGGAGAAGGCATCCGGCTGAAGTGGCTGGAATGCCCCTCGGATCCGGTGGCGGGTGAGCTGCGGAGCAACCAGCCGGGCAATTCGGGCGACTATTACAGCATGCGGGACGCTCGGCGAGCGAGCTATCTGTTCTGCACGGGCGTGTTCACGGACTACGACACGCCCTGGCACACCAAGGCGAGCGACATTCGCCAGGGAGCGTTTGGTAACAACGGAGCGGCCAAGTTCGCCGATCTGCGCGACGGCAGCAGCAACACGACGATGGTGGGCGAAGCGGCCGGCGGCGATGGATTGGACCAGAAGACCTACGCGCTGTTTGGGCCGTGGGGCCTGAACGGGACGCATACCTGCTGCCACGGCCGAGTGGTCAGCAGCAGCACGCGGGTGCTCACTTCGCTGGCGGACGTGCGGTACCGCATCTGGTTCCACATCAACGGCATCTACAACGGCGACGTCTACCGCCGCAGTTACGCCTGGAACTTCAACAGCTTTCATCCGGGCGGGGCGCAGTTCGTGATGTGCGACGGGGCCGTCAAGTTCCTGCCGGAACTGATGGACTACTTCGTGCTGTTGCGGCTGAACTACATCGCCGACGGCGAACCGGTGGAACTGCCCTAAGGGTGGAGCGACTGTCCCCAGTCGCTCGGATAGTGGAGCGACTGTCCCCAGTCGCTCGGATAGTGGAGCGACTGTCCCCAGTCGCTCGGATGGTGGAGCGACTGTCCCCAGTCGCTCGGATAGTGGAGCGACTGTCCCCAGTCGCTCGGATGGTGGAGCGACTGTCCCCAGTCGCTCGGATGGTGGAGCGACTGTCCCCAGTCGCTCGGATGGTGGAGCGACTGTCCCCAGTCGCTCGGATAGTGGAGCGACTGTCCCCAGTCGCTCTGCGGAGACCGGCCTCAGGCCGGTCACCGCCCGGTTACGTCATCAAACGACGAATCGCAGGGTCGCGGCCAGCCACTCGCACGGCGAGGGCTTGGTGGCGACCCTTTTTTCATTGCGTCCGCGACGCACCGGCCGAAATCCTGCCCCCCCGCGTAGGCGAACGATCAAACGTGGTTCGGTAGAGGGGGTATCGTCCCGTTCGGCAGACCAGTTTCGCACCACCTGTTCCGGTGCTAATTCCGTAGACCGATAGCTCGTTTCCACTGAAAACGTCAAAAATAGTCAGAATTTTCTTGCGGCCAGGGGTCGGCTTCGTTTCAATGGGCACATCTGGGAGCGGCAGTCGCGCCGTTTCCCTGCCGCCAATCTCGGCGGCTAGAGTCGACGGAAACACTTCGATCCCATTTGGCCATTCGAACGGGGCGTTCGAGTCCGCGAACACGTCTTCTTCCGTTGTTTTCCTGTCGGTTATTCAAGGAGCACTTCTCATGTCGCATCGCTCAAGACGCGCGTTCACGCTCGTCGAACTGCTGGTCGTGATCGCCATCATTGGCATCCTGGTGGCCCTGCTGCTGCCAGCCGTCCAGGCCGCCCGTGAAGCGGCTCGCCGCATGCAATGCGGCAACAACCTCAAGCAGATTGGCCTGGCGGTCCACAACTACCATGACACGTACCATGTATTTCCACCGGCCCTGCTCGGCTCTGGCCGCTACAACAGCGCCGCCTACCACGCCGCCAACGGAGGGGTGAAGAACACGACGGGCTTCGCGTTGCTGTTGCCTTTCATCGAGGGCGACACGATTCACGACAAGTACGATTTCAATCAATGTTCCAGCATGTCGAGCCCCTATGGTCACGCGGTGATCGGCACCGATGACCAGGCCAGCGACCGGAACAACGATGGTTACTGGAACACGAACCTGGGCGGACCGGGCAAGAACGGCGATGGCATCCGGCTGAAGTGGCTGGAGTGCCCCTCGGATCCGAACGCCGGCGAGCTGCGCAACTACCAGCAGGGGACAACGAACTTCTACACCATGCGGAACGCTCGCCGGGCCAGCTACCTGTTCAACACGGGCGTGTTCACGGATTACAACGCTGCTTTTCAGGTCTACAGCAGCGACATCCGGCGGGGAGCGTTCGGCAATGACGGGGCGGCGAAGTTCGCCGACATCCGCGACGGGACCAGCAATTCGACCATGGTCGGCGAGGCGGCTGGTGGCGACGGTTTGGACCAGAAGACGAGCTGGGTCTACGGCCCTTGGGGTTTGACCGGCACGCATACCTGCTGCCACGGCCGAGTGGTCAGCAGCAGCAGCCGCGTGCTGAGGTCACTGGCCGACGCGCGCTACCGGATCTGGTTCCACATCAATGGCATCTACAACAACGACGCCTATCGCCGCAATTACGCCTGGAACTACAACAGCTTTCATCCGGGCGGCGCGCAGTTCGTGATGTGCGACGGCGCGGTCAAGTTCCTGCCCGAATTGATGGATTACTTCGTTTTGCTGCGACTGAGCTACATCGCGGATGGGGAACCGGTCGAGCTGCCGTAGGCTGGTGCGGGCCTGGCGTGACCTCCGCTCGCCTGGGCGAGCGGTGGTTGTCAGTCCCCTGTTTCAGGCGAGCGGTGGGCGTGAGCCCCCTGTTTCTGGCGAGCTGGAGACGTTGCCCCCTGTTTCAGGCGAGCGGTGGACGTTGCCCCCTGTTTCTGGCGAGCGGGGGGCGTCAGCCCCCTGTTTCAGAGGATCGTCGAAAAACGCGAAAAGAAACAGCGGGCTCACGCCCGCCGCTCGCCCATGTCGCCCTGCCCCAAACCGCCAAGTTTGTCACTAATATCGTAACGGGAGGGATTTTTTTCACCAAAACTCGCTGAAAGTTCCGGAATTTTCTTGCAACCAGGGTGTTGATTCGTTTCAATAAGCCCGTCTTGGGGGGCCGTTGTCACGTCAGCTCCCTGCCGCCAGTCACGGCGGCGACAGTCGAAAAAACAAGTGCCTATCTGAGCTTCGAGTCTACGGATCCGTAGTCCGTTGTTTTTTTCCTGTCGGTTTTCCCAAGGAGTTCGTTCCATGCTACGTCGCTCCAGACGGGCCTTTACGCTCGTCGAACTGCTGGTCGTGATTGCCATCATCGGCATCCTGGTGGCCCTGCTGCTGCCGGCCGTGCAGGCTGCTCGCGAGGCGGCTCGCCGCATGCAGTGCAGCAACAATCTCAAGCAAATTGGCCTGGCGGTGCACAATTACCACGACACGTACCACACGTTTCCGCCAGCCCTGCTGAGTTCGGGCCGCTATAACAGTGCCGCCTATCACGCGGCCAATGGCGGTGTGAAGAACACCACGGGCTTCGCGCTGCTGCTGCCGTTCATCGAGGGCGACACGGTCCACGACAAGTACGATTTCAATCAGTGCTCCAGCATGTCGAGCCCCTACGGGCATATGGTGATGGGCACGGACGATCCGTCCAGCGATCGGAACAACGATGGTTACTGGAACACGAACCTGGGCGGACCGGGCAGGAACGGCGACGGTATCCGGCTGAAGTGGCTGGAATGCCCGTCGGACCCGAACGGTGGCGAGTTGCGTACGCGGAATCCGGGCATGACTTCCGATTTCTACACGATGGTCAACGCTCGGCGGGCCAGCTATCTGTTCTGCACGGGCGTGTTCACGGACTACGACTCGCCGTATTCGACCAAGAGCAGCGATATCCGGCGGGGCGCGTTCGGCAACGACGGCGCGGCCAAGTTCGCCGACCTGCGTGACGGCAGCAGCAACACGACCATGGTCGGCGAGGCGGCCGGTGGCGACGGCCTGGATCAGAAGACAAGCTGGGTCTACGGCCCGTGGGGGCTGACCGGCACGCACACCTGCTGCCACGGCCGAGTGGTCAGCAGCAGCAGCCGCGTGCTGTCCTCGCTTTCGGACGTTCGCTACCGGATCTGGTTCCACATTAACGGAATTTACAACGGCGACGTCTATCGCCGCAATTATGCCTGGAACTTCAACAGCTTCCATCCGGGCGGGGCTCAGTTCGTGATGTGCGATGGAGCGGTCAAGTTCCTGCCGGAACTGATGGATTACTTCGTATTGTTGAGACTCAATTACTCGGCCGACGGAGAACCAGTCGAATTGCCGTAAGTGTGGAACGATTGCCCGCATTCGTTCCTTGGTGGAGCGATTGCCCGCATTCGTTCCTTGGTGGAACGATTGTCCGCATTCGTTCCTTGGTGGAACGATTGTCCCCAATCGTTCTCTGGTGGAACGATTGTCCTCAATCGTTCTGTTGACAGGCCGCGGGCCCGTCACCACCGCAAGTGCGTGACGGGCCTCGGATCTGTGCTGCGACGAATATCACCCAATAATACATCAGTCAGGGGGTGTGGTTGGACTAGGAGAACGTAAGCTCAGGCGATTCGCGGAGTAAAATCCGCACAAACCTGGAAAATTCCATCCGGGAGCCGCGAAAATCTTCTTGCATTCCTGGCCGGGCTCGGTTTCAATGAGCCTGTTCGAAATCCGTGCGTCGGCACGGAACCGGCGTTCTGCCGGCAGGAGTGTCAGCGTTCTAGGTCTCCCGTCTTGAGGGTCTCGGCGCGCGCGCCGTTCTCATCCTGATTTCTTTTCCCAGGTTTTCGCAAGGAGATTTGACCATGTTCTCCGGTCGCAGGCGAGGTTTTACCCTCGTCGAACTGCTCGTCGTCATCGCCATCATCGGGATTCTGGTGGCCCTGTTGTTACCGGCCGTGCAGGCCGCCCGCGAGGCGGCTCGCCGCATGCAGTGCAGCAACAATCTGAAGCAGATCGGCTTGGCGGTTCACAACTACCACGACACGTATCACGTGTTCCCGCCGGCCCTGCTCAACTCTGGCCGGATGAATGGCGGCTGGACGACTTACTACAAAGGTGGCGTCAAGAACACCACGGGCTTCGCCATGCTGTTGCCTTTCATCGAAGGCGATACCATCCACGATAAGTACGATTTCAACCAGTGTTCCAGCATGGACAGCCCCTACGGCGGTCCGGTGGTTGGCACGGACGACCAGGCCAGTGACCTGAACAACGACGGCTACTGGAACACCAACCTGGGAGGACCTGGAAAGGCAGGCGAGGGACTGCGATTGAAGTGGCTGGAGTGCCCGTCGGACCCCAACGCGGGTGAGCTGCGCAGCTACCAGCAGGGGACGACCAACTTCTACAGCATGCGGGACGCTCGGCGGGCCAGCTACCTGTTCTGCACGGGCGTGTTCACCGACTACAATGCCCCCTACCACGTCTACAGCAGCGACATCCGCCGCGGCGCCTTCGGCAACAATGGGTCGGCCAAATTCGCCGACATCCGCGACGGAACCAGCAACTCGACGATGGTCGGCGAAGCGGCTGGCGGCGATGGTCTGGACCAAAAAACGAGTTGGGTTTACGGTCCTTGGGGTCTGACCGGTACGCACACCTGCTGCCATGGCCGAGTGGTCAGCAACAGCAGCCGCGTATTGAACAATTTCTCGGACGTCCGCCACCGGATCTGGTTCCACATCAACGGCATCTACAACGCGGACGTCTATCGCCGCAACTACGCCTGGAACTTCAACAGCTTCCACCCGGGTGGGGCTCAGTTCGTCATGTGCGACGGAGCGGTCAAGTTCCTGCCGGAACTGATGGACTACCTGGTTTTGCTCCGCCTCAATTACACTGCGGACGGCGAACCGGTAGAATTGCCGTAGCCGTGTCGTGGGGCGACGGTGTCGTGGCTGTCACGGGACCATCGCACGAATGCGTTTCAGATTCTCGAAACCGCTGACCGACCCGGCGACTGCTGGTTGGCCAGCGGTTTTTTTCGTTGCCCGTTGAGACAGGCATTTTTCAGGCTTCAGATCGTAGGGGGAGACACGCAACATGGTGAGGACAGTGGGTTGGTTGATGGTGCTGGCATTGTGCCTGATCAGTGTGGCCGGTTGCAGTTCCGGCCGCCGCAAGTCGGTCAAGACGGTCGCCGTTTCGGGTACCGTGACACTGGACGGTCAGCCTCTGGAAGGCGTCGAGGTCTGCTTTGCGGCCGAGAACCATGTCGGTTCCGGAGTGACTCGGGCCGATGGCAAGTATGACCTGGTGGCAGGAGCCGAACCTGGCCCGAACCAGATTTACTTCAAGCCCGTGGTCTCGGGCGTCCAGGAGCTCGGCGAGGGAATGGACGAGGGTCAGCTTCAGGCCATGGTGGAAGGTGGCGGGGCGCCGCCGCCAGGAGTCACCTTGCAAACCGGTCCCAAGCTGCCCGAACGCTACACGGACCCGGAAAAGTCCAACACCAAGTTCGACGTGCCGGCCGAAGGCGCCGAGGGCGTCGACTTCCGGCTGACCAGCCAGTAGGTACTGCTCGCCACGGCGCGCAAGTCCATCCCGCCACGGACTTGCGCGCCGGCGTGGCAGCGGCGCGCCCGCGAATTACCGAAGCCATCACGCTCCGCGTGCGAAGACAAGTTGGGGCGGTCAGCTGAGTTGCCGGGCGAGATTGGTTCCACGCCCGTCTGGCTCCCTCCCCGGCTTCCGAGGTCGTGCGGCTATAAAGGCGTTTTGCCAGCATGTTTCGGGATATTTTGGTCGACTATTCGATCCGGTTTTCCGACCGGCGCGGGAAACCCCACAAATCACTTCTGGCCCCCTCCCCGCTTCGGGGAGGGCTGGGGAGGGGCTCTTCTGGCACTTCCAAACTCAACCCGCGCCAAACAGATCCGCTCTATTACAATCTGAACGCATACATCCGGTCCCGGATTCCAAACCCGAATTACAAAGAGTCCGCGTGCCTTCCAGTCCATTCTGCGCGTTGAACAACTGGTTGACCGCTCTAACCCCGCAGGCCCCTCCCCAGCCCTCCCCGAAGCGGGGAGGGGGCCAGAGGGATTTCAAGGGGGAGAGCTCGCGGAAGCAGAGGCGAGTCTTATCCGGTGGCTGTCATCGGGCAAGAGTTTGAGGGATTTCAAGGGGGAGAGCTCGCGGAAGCAGAGGCCATCCAAAGTTCCCGGTAGCCACACCCCCTAAACACCGAGGTTCCAACGCCTTAGAAAGCTGCACAACCTCTATGCCGGTTCCTGCTGCGTCAGGCAATGAAACGCTCCCAGGCCCCAGACCAGCTCCAGCGCGGACACGCCGACCACCTCGCGTTCCGGGAACAGGTCGCTGAGAATCCCCAGCACGCGCGCGTCGGCCGGATCGTCGAACTGCGGAACCAGCACGGCCTGGTTGGCGATATAGAAATTGCAGTAGCTGCACGGCAGCCGCTGGCCTTGGCAGTACCTGGCAGCCGGCATCGGCAGCCGAATGACATCCAGACGGGACCCGGCGGAGGTGCGAAACTGTTCCAGCCGCCGCAGGTTCTCGGCCAGCGGAGCGGCCTGCGGGTCGGCCGGCTCCCCGGCCATCGGCGCGACGACCGTGGTGGCGTTGACGAAGCGGGCCAGTTGATCGATATGCCCGTCCGTGTCGTCGCCGTCGATGCCCTGTCCCAGCAGCCAGCAGATTTCGTCCGCCGCCAGGTAATCTCGCAGCAACCGCTCCATCGACTCGCGGGTCGCGCCGGCATTGCGGTTCGAATTCAGCAGGCAGTCCTCGGTGGTCAGCACCAGCCCCTGCCCGTTGCCTTCGATCGCGCCGCCTTCCAGTACCCGGTCGACGGCAAAGCGGCGGCAGCCACGCAGGTCGGCGATCCAGGCCGGCACCCGGTTGTCGTCGTCCCAGGGCGGATACTTGCCGCCCCAGGCGTTGTATTGCCAATCGACCAGGGCCGGCTGGCCGCTAACCGAATGCTTCAAGAACGTCGGGCCGTAGTCCCGCATCCAGGAGTCGTTCGTGGGCCTGGAGTGAACGACCACGTGGGCAACGCCGCGCAGCTCCGCCGCCGCCTGGTCGCGCACCGCCGGGTTGCTCACCAGCAGCTCGACCCGTTCGAACCGGGCCAGAGCGCGGACAAACTGGGCGAATTCCGCTTGCGCCAGCGGCAGGCGCCCCGGCCAGGTATTGGGGTTGTGCGGCCAGGTGAGCCAGGTGGCGGCATGCGGCTCCCACTCGGCCGGCCAGCGGTAGCCCAGTTGCCGCGGCGTGTCGGTGGCTTGCGGCATTGCTGATTCCACGGGCCCTGATTCCACGGGCACTGATTCCATTGGCCGGTTGCTCCGATTCCCGCTCGATCCGCTCGCCTACCGTCCGGTCGCATCGTCCAGGTACCGCCGCGCCAGGTCCGAGTAGGCATCGATCCGCCGGTCGCGCAGAAACGGCCAGTGAGTGCGAGCGGTATCGATCAGCGACAGGTCGCAAGGGCAGTGCACGATCTGCGGCTGTTCGTGCGAACCTCGCTGCAGGACGTTGCCGTACGGATCGCTGACGAACGAGGCGCCCCAGAACTCCAGCGCTCCCTCCCGGCCCACCCGGTTGGGAGCGGCCACGAACAGGCCGTTGGCGATCGCGTGGCTCCGCATCATGGTTTCCCAGGCCGAGTGCTGGCTGGCCCCGTAGCGGTCCTTCTCGTCGGGCAGCCAGCCGATCGCCGTGGGATAGAACAGGATCTCGGCACCGTGCAGGGCGGTCAGCCGAGCGGCTTCGGGGAACCACTGGTCCCAGCACACACAGACACCGACCCGCCCGTAGCGCGTGTCGAACGCCCGAAAGCCCAGATCGCCCGGCGTGAAGTAAAACTTTTCGTAGTACAGCGGGTCGTCCGGGATGTGCATCTTGCGGTACATGCCGGCCTGCGAACCGTCGGCATCCAGCACCACGGCCGTGTTGTGATACAATCCGGGCGCGCGGCGTTCGAACAACGAACCGACGATCACGACCTGGTGGCGAGCGGCCGCGTCGGCCAGGGCCGTGGTGGTGGGCCCCGGAATCGGTTCGGCCTCCTCGAACCGGGCGTGGTCCTCGGACTGGCAGGGATAGGGAGTGGCGAACAGCTCCTGCAGGCAGACGATCTGAGCGCCCTGGCCGGCCGCGGCCTCGACCTGCCGCAGCGCATGGGCCAGGTTGTCCGCCTTCGACGGGCCGCAGCTCTGCTGAATCAAGGCGACGTGTACGGTCTTCGGGGCAGGCATGGTGATGACAATGGGGGGCTCTTGGAGATCGTGTGGCCTTTAAGTTGTTTCTAAGAAAGAATTTGGAGCGACGCCCCCACCCTTTGAACTCCATCTGGCCCCCTCCCCGCTTCGGGGAGGGATGGGGAGGGGCTCTTCAGCACCTGGTCCAAACTCAGCTACTAGCTGCCAGGGTCGCGAGACCATGAGCACGACATTCCTCTGCCGTTGCTAGCTCTGTGTCTCCGCTGGCAGAAGTTGCCAGAGGTGTATTCCCGGTCGCGGTCCATCGAATGGTCGTGTCGTCACCAGCCCGTAAGACCCCTCCCCAGCCCTCCCCGAAGCGGGGAGGGAGCCAGGCGGGATCTATGGGGGGCGTCACAGCGGGAGCCATTGACAGCGCAATCCCAAAACCTACGCGTCGGGACTTCACGGGGTTTATCCGAAACTGGGGACGCTGTAAACACTTGACTTAAGACAAATTCAAAGCTGCACTCTCTCGAAGCCGGGGAGGGAGCCAGAGGGAGTTCGAAGGGGGCTGGCCGTAGCCGAATTCGTTACTAGCTTGTCACGTCAAATCCCATGATAAAAACCACTTAAACGCTGCACGGTCTCCCAGGTGGTGGCGGGCCTCCGGCCACCGCCACTTTCGCGGAGCGAAAGGCGGCGATTGACTGATGGCGATGGTAACCGATAGGGGACGCACGTGAAACGGCCGTTGGGATTGTTTGTCACGGGCACCGATACGGGCGTCGGCAAGACGACGGTTGCCGCCGCGATCGCTCGGCAACTGGCCGCGTCGGGCTGTCGCGTCGGAGTCTACAAGCCGGTGGCCAGCGGCTGCCGGCTGAAGGGCGGCAAGCAAGTATCGGACGACGCACTGCAATTGTGGGAAGCCGCTGGTCGGCCACTGTCGTTGCCGGCTGTCTGCCCGCAAGTTTTTCTCGCGCCGCTTGCCCCGCATCTGGCAGCCAGGCAAGAGGGCTGCGAGGTGGACGCCGACCTGCTGCGCCGCGGCGCCGACACCTGGCGGGATCACTGCGAGCTGCTGATTGTGGAAGGTGCGGGCGGGCTGATGACGCCCCTGACCGACGACGAGTATGTGGCGGACCTGGCGTACGATCTGGGTTACCCGCTGATCGTTGTGGCTCCGAACGTGCTGGGAGTCATCAACCAGACGCTGCAGACGTTGATCGCGGCGGCCACGTTCCGCGAGGGACTGGAGATCGCCGGCATCGTGCTCAACGACGTGCGGCCGCCGCGGGAGGCCGACGCCAGCTCGGCCAGCAACCTGGACGAGCTGCGGCGGCGGTGCATTCCGCCCGTACTGGGCCGCCTGGCCTGGCGGGACAGTGCGCTGCCGGTATCCGCGACGGACAATTCGGCCTGGGTTCAGGCACTGGAGGGTCGTCCAGTCGATTGGCGATCGCTCGCCGCTCAGCGGTAGCCTAGCGCGGATCGGCCGTGGCTTTCCGGCTAGACCAACTGCGCGGCAGCGGGCACAACGTACGCGGCGTTCGACTCGCCGCCAATCGCATGGGGCACGTTTTGGGCCGTATGCGTGGCCAGTTGGATGTTGACGGCCCAGCGTCCCTGGGCGTCGCCCTCGACTCGCCAGTGCGGCAGCAGGACCAGCGACTGGTGGACCAGCTCGAATCCGCCCTCGGACTGGCTGACCGACTCGATCGGAAACGCCCATAGGCCGGCGTCGCGGTCGGTCCGCAGTTGCACGTCGATTCCCAGCCACTGGTCGGCCACGCCCAGCTCGCGGACGTCGGCCAGGTCGAGCGGCGTGCCGAGATGTCCCAGGCGGACATTGTGCTGGCCCTGGTAGAAAAAGCGGTCGTCGGCGCCGGCCGGCAGGCCCGCCAGGTTGAATTCCACGGCCAGCAGCAAGGGCCGGCGCGGCGGCAGGCCTTCCAGCAGGTAGGCGATGTCGAGCGTTCCGCTGCCGGCCTGCAAGGTCACGGCCTTGGTGATCTTGAGCGGGATTCCCCAGGCGTTGCCCACTCGCGTGAGCTGGACCTGGATCCGGTCGGGACTGCGACGAATCTTGGATTGATACACGCCGCGGGCGAAGTCGCCGCGTTCGACCGCGGCGCCGGCCCGCACGGACTGCAGGTGGGCATCGTGATCGTAGAAATGATCGACCAGGCTCTTCCGCGGCCAGGCATCGTACTGCAGGCGCTGGTCCAGGTCGGCCTGCTTGAACACCACCCGGTCGTGAATGCTGGCCACGTGGCCCTGGTTCTGATGAGCGCCGGCGAGCACCTTGCGGTGATAGGCTTCGGGGCGGCGGGCGAGCGTGGCCAGCAGGTTGTGGCAGATGCCTCGCACGTCCAGCTCGTACAGGTGGCCGCCATGAGCCGGGGCGAGCAGGCCGACCAGCTTGTCGTTGGCCAGCCGGACTTCCTGCCGGGCGTCCAGGTTGTAGTCCGCGACGGTCGCCTCGACCCAGGCTCCCACGCGCCCCTCGGCCTGCTCCAGCAGATTGTCGGCGGCAATCAAGTTGTGGTACACGGCGTTGCGCAGGTGCGGCAGGTAGATGCCTCCGAACGCTCCGTGCCAGTAGCTGCAGTTGCACTGTCCGCGGTACAGCAGGCGGCGGGCTTCGGCCAACGTCGGGGCGAGCGACGAGCTGCCCGCGTCCGGATTGCCTGCGTCCTGCGCGCGGGTCTCCAGCGCGGCCAAACGGCGGCTGACCATCAGCATGCGGGCGTACATCTCGTTGGCTTCGGGATAGCGGACGCGAAAATTCCGCCAGAAGCCGCCGCGGATGAACCGCCGCAGACGGTGCCAGCGAGGATCATGTTCCATCTCGTGCGTGACGCTTTCGTATTCCACCTGCAGGTCCGGCGGCAGCACCCATTCGGTCATTTCGCGGTAGCTGCCGTCGGGCAGGTAGATCGTGCCCAGCGGAGCGACATGGTCGACGGCGTCGGCCAGCGTGGTCGTGTGCAGCCAGTCGCGGTTTTCGCTCAGCGCGTCGAAGAACCGCCGCAGCCAGCCGTCTTCATAGACGTGTTTCTTCGTGTCCGGCCAGGTGCCGAACTTCTCGCCGTCGTCCCCGAATACGACCACGGCGTGCGGATGCCGCTGGGCGATCCCGCGCAAATAGTTGATCGTTTCACACGGATCGGCGAATGGAATCAGGTACCGCAGCCGTTCGCTGCCCGGAAACACGCTGACCAGGTTGCCGTGGTCCTCGGTCACGTAGTAGCCGAACAACTGCTCGTCGGCCAGGCCCGCGTTGCGGAAGTGAAAGTCGTCCAGCACCGTGTACTGGATGCCGGCCGCCTGGATGTCGCTGGTCAGCCCTTGCTCCCAGACCCGTTCGGGCACCCACATCCCGCGAATGTCGGCCGCCAGTCGCCGCTGCAGCCACTCGCTGAAGCGGCGGATCTGGCCGACCCGGTCGCGGGGCGGAATCATGGTCAGGATCGGTTCGTAGAATGCGCCGCCGACGATTTCCACTCGGCCCGCGGCGACCAGCGCACCGAGCCGGTCCAGGTACTCCGGATGATGCTCGTCCAGCCACTCCATCAACGGGCCGCTGGTATGCAGCGAAAGCTTCAGGGACTCGTACGGCTCGAATACGTTCAGCAGCGGTAGATAGCTGTCCTGATACGCCTGCTCGAACACATTGTCGAAATTGCCGATCGGCTGGTGGTTGTGAAGGACCAGGCAAAGTCGGATGGGTTGAGTCATGATGGGGGCCGCGAATTCCTCGAAAAGGGGCACCGGAGGTTCGGCGGAAGGGTACTGGAAGGGACGCAATGGACACAACACCAATCGGCAAACCGGACCGGAGTTGCCCAGTTTTTCCAACCGGAATAGTCAGTTCCCGGTGGTGGTGGGCGTTGGGGCCTGTCTGGCCGTGCGTGTGGTTTGAGCGCGTCGCGTTCTTGAAACAGGGGGCTTACGCCCCCCGCTCGCCGACAGAGAAACAGGGGGCTTACGCCCCCCGCTCGCCAAGTAAGTTGGCCGCGGTCTCCGGGGCCACCGGGTTGATGTGCATCTCGGTGGCCCATTCGAAGCCCGCGGTCCTGGTCAGGCGAGGCAGAATCTCCAGGTGCCAGTGAAAATCGTCGCCGGGCCGCGGGCGAAGTGGCGACGTGTGCAGGTAGTAGTTGTAGTTGACCTTCGGCTGGCAGGCCTCCAGCCGGGCGAGCACGCGGCGAGCCAGCATGGCCGCGTCGCCGATCACTTCGAGCGATGACTGTTCAAAGCCGGTGAGATGCTGGCGAGGGGCCAGCCAGACTTCGAAGGGGAATCGGCTGGCATAGGGGCACCAGGCGAGGCAACTGCCGGATTGCTCGACGACGCGAGTGCCATCGGCCTGCTCGTTCCCGATCAATTCGCACAGCAGACACCTGCCAGCGCCTTGAGCGTGCTGGCGGAAGTGGTCCAGTTCCCGCTGCACACCCGACGGCACGATGGGCAGCCCGATCAGTTGGCTGTGCACGTGTTCCAGCGAGGCACCGGCCGACGGACCGACATTCTTGAACACCTGCCCATAGGCGATGTCGTCCTGCGATGCCAGCGCCCGCAACCGGTCGCGGTACGCGATGAACGTCCAGTGCAGTTCGTCGTCCGTCAATTCCGCCAGACTTACCACATGCCGCGGCGACTCGATGATCACCTCGTGGCTGCCGACCGCCGGATACTTGTTCGGGACCACTCGCACCAGCCAGTCCGGCACCTGGCCGGGCGATTCCTCCGCCGCCGGGTAGCTTGCCAGGCTGGTGGGGGTTTCCGCTTCATGACCCCGGCAGAAGGGGCAAAGCGTGCCCGGCCGTGTCTGCGAGGTGACCACAAAACCTTGCGGCCGCGCGGCCCGTTGCTCGGCGATCAACACCCAGCGGCCCGACAACGGATCCTGGCGCAGCGCCACGCTGGAAGGCTGGTCCAAGGTGGCTGAGGGACGATTCATGGGGCGGGATCATCCGTAGGTTCAAAGGGCTGGATGCGCGGTCGGTGCGCGCCAACGGGCTGGGCTGTCAGAGGGCGGACTGGACAGTCAGTGCGCGGGCCGGGCAGTCAGTGCGAAATCTTACCCTGCCGGCCGCGGGCCCGTCAGTCGGCGGTGGATTGATTGAGCGCGTCTTTACTTCGGCGTTCGGTCACACTAGGCTACAAGGCCCCGCTGCTGGCGTCCCGGAACTGGCCGGGCAGCAACCAGTTCAATCCGTGGTAGGAGCCGACGTATGTCCGGCCGATGGTTTTGCCTTGTCTGCGGTCTGCTGTTGTTGTTGCTGTCAGGCTGCGGACCGTCGGCCCACGATCGGCTGGTCGGGCACTGGGACGGCCAGTTCGATATCAATCAGCAGGAGGTGGAGCGGCAATCGGGCGACAGCAAGTCCCCGCTGGCCAATCCGCTGGCCCAGATGATGCTGGGCGGGATGAAGGCAGCCACGCTCAAGCTGCACTTCGACAAGACGGGCCAGATGGAGATGACATTCAAGATTGGCCCGCTGGATCAGTCCACTCGGGGGACCTGGGAGGTGGTGCGTTCCGAGGGGGACCAGGTGACGATTCAGTCCCAGGACGAGCGGGGCAATCAGAAGCAGTTCGAGCTGACGTTCACGGGGCCCGACGAGTTCGTGATGCGGCCACCCGAGGGGGGCGACGCGGTCAGCCTGGGGACGATTCGTTTTCGCCGCGCGGCACAGCCATGAGGGCCTTGCAGACAGTACAGGCATCTCATGGATCATCCGGCGGCATTTGAAATTGGTCAGCGGGTCCAGGTTCCGACGCCGCGCAGCGCCCTGTTTCGGCGGCGGGCGGCCAGCCAGGATCGCGTCGCCGGCACAATCGTGGGGCTGGAGGACGGGGTCACCGGGCGACGGCCGACGCACGAGTGGTGGTACTTCGTCAAGCTGACCTGGGACGAGCCCTGGATCGAGATCCCGCAAAGCGAGCTGCTGCGGCTCAACCCGCGCAACGGCGAGGCAGCGGACTAGATCGAGCGGATTGGATCGAGACGTCGTCTGAATTGTCAGCACGAAGCGTAAGCGAGGGAGGCCACGGAAGCGGGCAGTGCCTTGGCGAGCGTCGCGTGCAAGCCGGCGTCATCCGGGTTGGTGACGGATCCAGGCATGCGCTTGCGAATCCCGCCGGCTTGCCCGGCGGATTTTCGGCTTCTCACTAAGGGCGGTCCAGGCCTGCGCCTACGAATCCCGCGGGGCAAGCCGGCGGGATTTGAAGACGGTGTCAGTGCGGCGTGTGCTGTAGCTGGAAACCGAACAATCCGCTGGGCAAGCCGGCGGGATTTGAAGTAGGGGTGAGCGCGCCGGGTTTTCGGCTTTGACACGCCGCTCTCACGCACCCAGGGCCGCTCTCACGCACCCAGGGCCGAGGTGCCGCGGTATTGTTTGCCGCACTTGGCGCAGTAGGCACCGGGCGTGTTCCCGTCCTGGCGTTTCCACTGGTGATCGCAGGGGCCAGGAGGCTTGGTCTTTTCCAGGCCGCAGCGGCTGCAAACTCCCGCCGGAAACTCCCCGTAGCTCGCGTCGAACAGATGCTCGCAGCCGTTGGCCAGCCGCGCGGCCGCCTGTTCCCGGCGCTTGCGGCGCAGATCGGCGCTGGCCTCGCGGATCTGTTCGACCTCCCGGCCCAGCTTCCAGTCCCGGTACAACTGGTAACCCGTGGTCCAGAGCAGGTACAGCAGTCCGCCGACGACGCCGACGACCGCCACTCCAATCAGCAGAATCTGCTTCATCGCGCCTGGTTTCCTCGAGTGACCTGTGGTGAGACCTCCAATTCTACCACGTTGAGGACCAGGCCGGTGTGGCGTCAGTTGCGCGGCGGGAATATGCCGGTCAGGGCAATACAGAAGTTTAGCGCCAGGTAGGGCTGCAGGTTGGCATGAGGCTCTCCGCCGCCGCTGTTTCCCAGGGCGGCGGCGTTCATGTTCACCAGATTGCCGGCTTCGGCGAACAGCGGGACATCCTCCGACGCGGCGGGCACGTGTCCCGCCGGCGCGTCGTCTTCCGCCTCGTCCGACGATGCCTGCAGGGCGTGGCTGTGGCTGGGGAGCTGTGCCTCGGTGAGCGTCACGTTCTCGTCGCCGCCCTTTTCGCCCCAGCGGCGAGCGGACAGACCGGGGCCCTGGCCCGGATGCACGGGCGCTCGACCCCGCAGGTCGGGCAGGGCGAACGTCGAGCGTCCATCGCCGCCGAACGTGCTGCCGACCAGCGCAAACAGGGCGGTATTCTGCGAGATTTGCAACAATTGGCCGTCACAGAAGGCCCAGCCACGCGGCGCGAAGTTGAATCCCCACAAGCGGATCTCGGCGAGAAACGGTTCGGACATGCCTCGGCTCCTGCGTTCTGGTTAGCCTGCGACCGGATGGCCTATGATCGGGATGGATAAACACCTTCCAGGGCGATAATGTAGTAAATGCCCAGGAACGGCTGCATGTTCGCGTGAGGTTGGGACCCGCCCGTGTTGAGGATCGCTTGGGGGCTGAGCGGCGTGTTGGCGTCGCCGCGGGCGTAGATATCCTCGCCCGCCTCGGCCAGCGTGCGGTCCTGAGGCGACGTATTGTCGGCGTCGGCCGTGCCCAGCAGCGGGTGCGAGTGGGCGGGCATCTGAGCGGCGTTCAGCGCCACGCTTTCCTGGCCTCCCTTGGCTCCCAGGGTGCGCGGCGAACGTCCCGGCCCCGCGCCCTGATGCAAGGGCACTCGTCCCCGCAGATCGGGCAAGGCGAACGTCGTCCGGCCGTCGCCGCCGTAGGTCGTGCCGAGCAGCGAGAACAGGGCGTCGTTCGAGGCGATGGCCAGAAGCTGGCCATCGCAGAACGCCCAGCCTCGCGGCGCGTAGTTGCCCGCGAACAGGCGGATCTCACCGACATAGGGATCGGACATGGAAAGTCCCTTGTATCTTGTCGCCTAGTTCCGCGACGGAAAGACGCCCTGCAGGGCGATACAGAAATTGAGCACCAGGAACGGCTGCATGTTCTCGTGTGCCTGGCCGCCACCGGTGCTGCCGACGGCCGAGGCGCCTAGCGGCTGATTGGCCGCCCCCGCTCCATAGATGTCCTCCTCGACCTTGCCCAGCACGCGCGTGTTGGACGGCGCTTCCTGACTGGCCGCCGCGCTGCTGGCCTGCAAGCCGTGCGAGTGGGCCGGTAGCTGGGCCAGCGACACGGCAACCGTCTCCTGACCGCCGCCGCTGCCCAACTGGTAGGCCGCGAGCCCAGGCCCCTGTCCGAACTTCACCGCAGTCCGGCCGCGCAGGTCAGGCAAGGCGAACGTGGTCCTGCCGTCTCCGCCGTAGGTCGTGCCGAGCAGCGAGAACAGGGCCTGGTTCTGGTTGATCGGCAGCAACTGGCCGTCGCACAGGGCCCAGCCGCGCGGCGGGAAGTTAAAGCCGAACGCCCGGATCTCCGCCAGATAGGGTGTGGCCATGGTCGGTGTTCCTCCGCAACAGTTCGAACCGCGCAGCGAATGGATCGGGCATCGTTCCGACAGGACTGCCGATTGTGACGGCCGGAACCTGGCGATGCAAGCAAATTCCTCGGATTCTCCCGAGTAGCTCCCGCTTTCCCGCAAGCCGCTCGGCGGCGCCGAACCTGGTCATTCGGAGCTGGGGACTCGGCTCGCATCCCAGACCAGGCGATAGTAAACGCCCACGTCTTCCACGCGGGCAAACCCCAGCCGCTCATACAGCCGCAGCGCCGGATTATTCGCTTCCACGTGGATCTGCACCGGCTTGCCACTGGCCCGCGCTTCGTCCAACAGTTGCCGCACCAGCGCCCCGCCGATGCCTTGCCCGCGGCTCTCGGGTAGCAAGGCGATGTCGATGATCCGCAGCAGATTGTCCGTTCGATCGACGTACAAACGGCCGATCGGCTTTTCATTCAGTTCCACGACCAGGTAACTGGCCCGCGGGAAGTGCTGCTTGTAGTGCCGGTCCTGCGCGTGAAACTGCTGCCGCAGGAACTGCTCCTTCTGCGGGTTCGTCCAGGGGACGGGCGCGAGTTCCTCGAACCGAGTGCTGGCGTACACCTGGTACAGGAATTCGGCGTCCGCCTCCGCGCTCGGTCGGCAGTTGACTGTGCCAGAATCCATCAACTACGAGACGGGAAAATCCCCGTCAGGGCAAGCGTGAAATTCAAGACGAGGAACGGCTGCATGTTGGGATGAGGCTGACCGCTGCCGGTGGTACCCAGCGCCCCGGACTTCATATCGACCAGCGCCCCGGCCTCGGCGAACAACGGCACGTCCTCGGACGCGGCGGGGACGTTGCCTTCGGGCGCGTCGTCATCGGCTTCATTCGACGATGCTTGCAGGGTGTGCGAGTGGCTGGGCACCTCGCCCAGCGAGAGCGTATCGTTCTCGGCACCCGCTCGGTCACCCAGACGGCGTAGCGACAGCCCGGGCCCTTGTCCCGGATGCAATGGAGCTCGACCACGCATATCGGGCAGGCCGAAAGTCGTTGTACCATCGCCGCCGAAGGTGGTGCCCAGGAGCGAGAACAGGGCCGTGTTCTGAGCGATCGACAACAACTGACCGTCGCAGAAGGCCCATCCCCGCGGAGCGAAGTTCAGGCCCCAGATGCGGATCTCGGCGATAAAGGGTTCGGACATTTCGACGTTCCTAGTCGCGTGGAGGGAATATGCCGGACAAGGCGATGATGAAGTGCACACCCACGTAGGGTTGCATGTTGTTGTGCGACTGACCGCCGCCCGCATTGGCGACGGCTTGCGGGCTGAGCGGCGTGTTGGCGTTGCCGTCGGTGTAGATGTCCTCGCCCGCTTCAGCCAGCAAGCGGGCTTGGGGCGACGTGTTGTCGGCATCACTGGTGCCCAGCAGCGAGTGAGCATGGGACGGGATCTGAGACTCGTTGAGCGTGACCCGCTCCTCGCCGCCGGTCTGCCCTAGCGGTCGTGGCGTCAGGCCCGGGCCCGAGCCGTTGTGGACCGGAATCCGGCCCCGCAAGTCGGGCAGCGCGAACGTCGTCATGCCATTGCCGCCGTAAGTCGTGCCCAGCAGGGAAAACAGGGCCGTGTTGCTGGCGATACTTAGCAACTGGCCGTCGCAGAAAGCCCAGTTGCGAGGGGCGAAGTTGCCGGCGAAGAGACGGATTTCGCCGATGAAAGGTTCAGACATTGCAAGTACCTCAGTAGGGTCTCCCGGAGGAAACGGTGCGGCAGCCGAAACCTAACTCCGAGATGGATACACGCCTTGCAGGGCGATACAGAAGTTCAAGGCCAGGAAGGGCTGCATGTTCGAGTGCGGCTGGCCACCTCCGGTGGCGACGACCGCCGATGGGCCCAGCACTTCGCCGGCACTTCCGGTACCGTCGATGTCCTCTTCGACTCTCCCCAGCACGCGCGTTCCCGCCGGGGCCTCCTGACCCGCCGCGGAATTGCTGGCCCGCAGCCCATGCGAGTGGCCTGGCAGGTTGGCGACGGTCAGCGTCTCGGTCTCAGTGCCAGCTCGACTTCCCTGGTTTCGAGGTGTCAGTCCGGGGCCACTTCCCAGATGCAACGGCGTCCGTCCACGCAGGTCAGGTAACGCAAACGTCGTCCGTCCGTCGCCGCCGTAGATGGTACCCAACAGCGAAAACAGCGCCGTGTTCTGGCTGATCGACAGCAGTTGCCCATCACACTGGGCCCAGCCGCGGGGTGGAAAGTTGAAACCGAAAGCCCGGATTTCCGACAAGAACGGTTCGGCCATGCCATGTGCTCCTCGGGCGACTGCTCGCCGGTCGGGCGCGAGCCGCCTTCAAAGGGTTGGGATCGTCAGTTAAATATCGCTTCGTACCGCATGCCCTGGCCATCAGGCCCCAGCGGAACCAGAAACAGCGCGTGGCAGCCCAGCCGCGGATGCTCCAACTGGTACAGTCGCTGGGGCAGGATTCGCGAGTCACGTGTACGGAACACCAGGGAGAACGCCTGGCGGTTGTCGGCCGCGGAGATTCCCAGCGGTTTGACTTCGATCAGTTGGGCGGGCAAGGCGGTGTCCGTCGCATCCAGCAACTGAAACGTGTCCTCGATACTCCCCGCAAACTGATCGAACGTTGGCAGCTCGCTCACCGGCAATCTTCCCCCCGTTCGCCAAGGATCAACTGATGATCGCTTCCAGCACCACGGCGTGGCACGGCCGGTCGACTGGCACCAGCAGCAGCGAAAATGTTCCCAGGTTCGGGTGCCGCAGTTCGTACACGTCCTGGCGGGCCGGTCCTTCGGGCGGGGATCGAAAAAGCAAGGAAAACGCCGCCCGCCTCGGACCGCTGGGCGCCGCCCCCAGGCCGCTTGGCGCCGATTTACTGGCCGCTGCGGCGGTTTCCAATCGCAGGTGATTCGTCCGGCCTGCGGCGTCGCGGACCAGGAACAGGTCACCCCGCAGCGACTCGAAGTCGGACACGGTCCAGGTTGCCAGGCCGCGTGCCGTGGCGGGATTCGCCGCACCCGCGGCCTTCGCCGCCAGGCCGCAAGCCGCCGTCGACGCGGCCATGGCCGAGAGGAAAGTGCGACGAGAAACATCCGCCGCGGCGGGACGGACACACGGGGATGGGAAGTTCGAATCGCGCATGTTGGACTCCTGCGATGGATCGTCCCAACCTGGATCGGGATGCGGGCCACGTTTGCCGCGTGTCACGCGAGAACGCGCCAGGCCAGGGTGGAGCGATGATTGTTTGCCGAGTGGAACGCGAATGCAAGGAAAAAATTCGAAACCGCTGACGGGAGTTCGAGACTCGGGGCGGGCGGCGCGGAAACAATCCAATCCTTCTGGCTCCCGCCCCGCGTCGACCGGCGAGCCCGTGTGGTAGAATCGCGGCCGCGGCTTTTCCGTCAGGCGCTGAAGTGGATTGAGGGTCCGGTAATGGATGGTGACTGGGTGACCGGTTCGAGCGACCGGCGAGCCTTGATCAGCCGTTTGAGGTGGCTCGGGGCTGCGTTGGCGGCGCTGGGGACGACGCTGGGCGGCTGCGCCAGCGACGATTTGCCGCCGGCGGTGGTCGAGCAACTGCAACAACAGGCGCCGGTGCAACCGCAGGCGAGTTCACCGAGTGATCGGCTGCTGGTTCCGGCTACCGGGGCCGTTCCGTCTACCAGGCTCGCGCTACGCTCGGTCGATGACTGGACACTCAGCGAAACGGCCGAGCACGCCTTGGGCCGCATCGGCGCGCCGGCGGTGCCTTATCTGCGCGAGAAGCTGCGGCAAGTGGACGCGGACCCTCGCCGGCAGGCCTTGGTCCGCCAGCGCGCCGCCGACGTGCTGGCTCAGATCGGCCCCGAAGCCCGCGACGCGGTTCCCGACCTGACGGCGGCCCTGCGCGACCCGTCGGCCGAGGTGCGCAAGAGCGCGGCCTTTGCCCTGGGTCAGATCGGCCCTGACGCCGCCGGCGCCGTCGCCGAACTGCTGGATGTCATGCTGGAAGCCGAGGCGGCCCAGCGGAATTCCGTGAGCGGACCGCAGGCGGTCGAGTATCTGCCCGCTCCCGAATGAACTTCGACGATCTGTCCGTCCGGCGTTTTGTTACAATCGGGCGGCGGAGCGGGAGAACGGTTCCTACTCGAACTAGCGGCCTCATGGCAGACGAGCGGACGGTGGCTGTGGTTGGAATGGGGCTGATCGGCGCGTCGATCGGCCTGGCGCTGCGGCGCGCGCGACCCGCTTGCCAGGTGGTCGGCGTCAGCCGCCGCCAGTCCAGCCTGCAAACGGCCCTGCGACGGGGAGCGGTCACCGAGGTGACGCTGGACCTGGCCGCCGGCGTCCGTCACGCCTCGCTGATCGTTGTCTGCACGCCGGTCGGTCTGGTCGCCGGGCAGGTGCGCGAGGTTGCCGGCCATTGCACTCGGCAGGCGCTGATTACCGACGCCGGCAGCACCAAACAGCGGATTGTGACGGAATTACCGGGCTGCTTCCGCGGGCCGGACGGCGGCGCCGGCCCGGTCTTCATCGGCAGTCATCCGCTGGCCGGCAGCGAAAAATCGGGAGCCGAGGCGGCGCGGGAGGACTTGTTCGACGAGCGGCTGGTCGTGATCACTCCCACGCCGGAACATGCCGAACCGGACGTGCGGCGGTTGACCGACTTCTGGCAAACGCTGGGGGCCCGCGTGCGCGTGATGGAGCCGGCCGAGCACGATGCGGTGCTCGCTCGGACCAGCCATGCGCCGCACGTGATCGCCGCGGCGCTGGCCGCCGCCACGGACGAGCGGGATTTGCCGCTGACCGCCGGCGGCTGGCGCGACACGACGCGCATCGCCGCGGGCGACCCGGAAATGTGGCTGCAGATCCTGTGCGACAACCGCGACCACGTCTTGAAGTCGCTGGGTGAGTTTGGGAAAAAACTGTCGGCCTTCCAACAGGCTCTGTCCAACGGGGACCAGGCCAGGCTGCGGGAACTGCTTGAAACGGGAAAAACACGCCGTGACGCTCTGGGAAGTTGACGTACTGCCGGCCGAGGGGCAACCCGACCTGCATGGCCGCCAGTTGTCGGCCGAGGCCTTGGACTTGGGGCTGGCCGGTCGGCTTTCGATCCGCACGGCGCGAGGTTACCTGGTGCAAGGGGCCCTGGACCGGAGGCAAGTGGCCACGCTGGCGGCCGAACTGCTGGCCGACGCCGTCGTCGAACAGACTCGGATCAGGCAACTGCCCGGTGGCGACGGGAACCAGGCCGCTTCGCCAAACGGGACCGGTTTACCAGGCGGGCACCATCCGCCAGATGGTCTCGAACCGCCGGGCAAGCTGGTCCACGTGCTGCTGAAGCCGGGCGTGATGGACCCAGTCGCTCAAAGTGCCCTGGACGCCGCCGGGCGTCTGGGCGTACCGGTCGAGGCGGTGCGGACGCTGCGGAAATACTGGCTCGACGGACTCGATCCCGATCGGCTGGACCTGTTCTGCGGCAAGCTGCTGGCCAACGACTCGGTAGAACTGGTCATTCCGGGACCGCTGCGCTTGGAGCGTTTGGAAACGGGCCAGCCATATCGTTTTCGGCGGGTCATCGAGCCCCTGCGGGAACTGGACGACGAGGGCCTGCGGAAGCTAAGCGAACGGATGCAACTGTATTTGTCGCTGGCCGAGATGCGGACCATCCAGGAGCATTTCCGCGGGTTGGATCGGGAACCGACCGACGTCGAACTGGAGACGATCGCTCAGACCTGGAGCGAGCACTGCAGCCACAAGACGCTGGCTGGCCGGATCGCCTACAGCGACGAGCATGGCGAGCGGCAGTTCGAAAACATGCTCAAGGAGACGATTTTCGAGGCCACTCGGCGGATCCGCCAGCAACTGGGCGACGACGATTGGTGCGTGAGCGTGTTCCAGGACAACGCGGGCGTGGTCCGGTTCGACGACCAGTTCCACGTGGTGTTCAAAGTGGAAACGCACAATCATCCTTCGGCGCTGGAGCCGTACGGCGGAGCGAACACGGGACTGGGGGGAGTGATTCGCGATCCGCTGGGCACCGGCCTGGGCGCTCGGCCCGTCTGCAACACGGACGTCTTTTGTTTCGCTCCCCCCGACACGCCGCACGACCAGCTTCCGCCGGGCGTCCTGCACCCGCGCCGCATCATGCGGGGCGTCGTCTCGGGCGTCCGCGACTACGGCAATCGGATGGGGATTCCGACGGTCAACGGAGCGGTCTATTTCGATCCGCGATACCTGGGCAACCCGCTGGTCTACTGCGGCAACGTCGGGCTGCTGCCCAGGGACATGTGGTCTAAACAGACGCTGGCCGGCGACCTGATCGTGGTCGTCGGAGGGCGAACGGGCCGCGATGGGATTCATGGCGCCACGTTCAGCTCGGCCGAATTGCACAGCGGCAGCGATGTGCAATCGGGCGGCGCCGTGCAGATCGGCAACGCGATTACCGAGAAAATGGTGGTCGACGTGCTGCTGCAGGCCCGCGACCAGGGGCTGTATCGAGCGATCACGGATTGCGGGGCCGGCGGGCTGTCCAGCGCCGTCGGCGAGATGGGCGCGGAGCTTGGCGCCGTGGTCTGGCTGGACCGGGCACCGCTGAAATACGACGGCCTGTCGTACACCGAGATCTGGATCTCGGAGGCCCAGGAGCGGATGGTGCTGTCGGTGCCACCGGAGAACTGGGAGGCACTTCGCGCCTTGTGCGCGGCCGAGGGCGTGGAAGCCACGGTGATCGGCCAGTTCGAAGCCACGGACCGCCTGCGGCTGCTGTACGAGGACCAGCAGGTGGCCGACCTGCGGATGGACTTCCTGCACGATGGGCGCCCCCCCGTGATCCGGCAGGCCCGCTATGAGCCCGCGCCCGCGCGACCGCTGGATGCCGCGCCGCCCCGCGACGACTACGAGCCCGTGCTGCGAGCTCTGCTTGGTTCGCTCAACATCGCCAGCAAGGAATGGGTCATCCGGCAGTACGATCATGAGGTGCAGGGAGGCAGCGTGATCAAACCGCTGGTGGGCGTGGCGAACGACGGGCCGAGCGACGCCGCGGTGGTGCGACCCGTGCTGGAAAGTCGTCGCGGCCTGGTGCTGGCCTGCGGAATGAACCCCTACTACGGCGACCTGGACACGTACCACATGGCCGCGTCGGCAATCGACGAGGCGTTGCGGAACTGCGTGGCCGTGGGCGCCGATCCGGCGCGGATCGCGATCCTGGACAATTTCTGCTGGGGATACACCGACCGGCCGGAGACCCTGGGGTCGCTGGTCCGGGCGGCGTTGGCCTGCCAGGAAGTGGCGATCGGCTTCGGTACCCCGTTCATCAGCGGCAAGGACAGCCTGAACAACGAGTTCCGCTATGTGGATGCCGACGGGCGGCAGCAGGCGATCGCCATCCCGCCGTCCCTGCTGATCAGCGCCCTGGGACAGGTGGACGACGTGCGGACCTGCGTGACCATGGATCTGAAGTCGGCCGGCAACCTGCTGTATCAGGTGGGGCTGACGCGCGACGAACTGGGCGGTTCGCATTTCGCCCTGGTCGAGGGCCTGGTCGGGGGACAGGTTCCGCGAGTGGACGTGCCGCTGGCCAAGGCCACGTTCGCGGCCCTGCATCGGGCGATCGTCGCGGGCACCGTCCGAGCTTGCCACGACCTGAGCGAGGGAGGCCTGGTGGTGGCCCTGGCCGAAATGGCTTTTGCCGGCGGTTTGGGCGCTGAGGTGACGTTGGCCGGGGTTCCGTGCGACGAGTCGGTGCCGAGCGAGATGTCCGGCGCTGGCGGCCGCGGCGTGCTGGCCCGGTTGTTTGCCGAATCGAACAGCCGCTTTCTCTGCGAAGTTCCGGTCGAGCGGCAACAGCAGTTCGAGCAGCTCCTGGCGGACGTGCCGCACGCCCGGATTGGTCAGGTTACGGCCGAGCTGTTGACGATCCGGGCTGTCGAGGGCGGCCCGCCGCTGGTGGAAGCCGACCCGATAAACTTGAAAGCCGCCTGGCAAGCCCCGCTCCGCTGGCGGTAGTCCCGCGCTGATCGTTTTGGCGCCAGCATCTTTTGTTCCCGAGATCATTCACTGCAAAGGCCAGCCCACGATGTCCCGACCACGCGTCCTGATCCTGCGTGCTCCCGGCACCAACTGCGACCGCGAAACGGCCTATGCGTTCGAACTGGCCGGGGCGGTCTGCGAGCTGGTACACATTAACCGCGTGCTGGAGAACCCCTCGCTACCCGACGAATACCAGATTCTGTGCATTCCGGGCGGCTTCAGCTATGGCGACGACCTGGCGGCCGGCCGCATCCTGGCCAGCCAGGTCCGGCACCACCTGGCCGACGCCTTCCACCGCTTCCACCAGGCGGGCAAGTTGATCCTGGGCATCTGCAACGGTTTCCAGGTGCTGATCCAGACCGGCCTGCTGTTGCCTGACGACAGCCAGGGACGCCCGCCGGCGACTCTGACCTGGAACGATTCGGGCCGCTTCGAGGACCGCTGGGTGCACCTGGAAGTCGCTCGCACGTCGGCGGTGTTTCTGCGGGGCGTGCAGCGGCTCTACCTGCCGGTGGCACACGCCGAAGGAAAGTTTGTCTGTCCGGACCAGCAGACGCTGCGGCGGCTGGAACAGGCGGGGCAATTGGCCTTGCGGTACGCGGACGGGGCCGCCGAGCGAAGGAACGAGGGGGTGAAACACCCGGACCCGCCAGGGAACGGTCCCTGGTCGGCAAAAGTTCCCTACCCGCTGAATCCCAACGGCTCGATGGGCGACGTGGCGGGAGTCTGTGACGAAACGGGGCGAGTGTTCGGGTTGATGCCCCATCCGGAACGCCATGTGGACCCGACGCACCACCCCCACTGGACTCGCCACGCGCTGCCCGAGCATGGCGAGGGACTGGTCATCTTCCAGAACGCGGTGGAATATTTTACGGACTCGCCGGTCGCGGTTCCCGTCGTGGGCTTGCGGTCCGTCACTTAGGTCGAGCCTCAGGCCCAGCCTGGCGATCGGTCAAAATTTTCTCACCCGACCGCGACACACGAGGCGATGACGCCTATAATGAGGGGTCGCTTCAGGTGCCGGCCCCGGGGTTCCAACAAGAGAGAGACGAGCGATGGAAGAGATCCGCAAGCAGGTCCAGCGTGCTCGGCGCCGGATGATCCTGGAGCAGTTCCTGAAGGTCGTCGGCTGGTGCGTGTTTGCTGCTTTGCTGGTGGCCGCCGGGGCTCTGGCCGTGCCCAAGATCTGGCCGGTGGAACTGGGCGGCATGACCTGGAACCTGGCCTGGGTGGGAGGCAGTCTGTCGGTCGGTTTGTTGTTGGCCGGCGCCTGGACCTGGCTGCTTCGCAAGGGCGAGCTGGATGTGGCGATCGAGCTGGATCGTCGCTACGGGTTGAAGGAACGCGTCTCCAGCGCTCTGACGCTGGCCCCGATCGAAATCTCGACCGAGGCGGGACAGGCGTTGATGAACGACGCCGAGCGGCGCGTCAGCCGGATCGACGTGCGCGACCAGTTCGGCGTGCGTCCGGGACTGAAGCCGTTGCTGCCGTTGCTGCCGGCCCTGCTGATTTTCGGCCTGCTGCTGGTCCAGGATGCCGTCAGCCAGGACGACGCCGCGGCCGCCGCGAACGTCACCGCGGTCACTCGGCAGCAAGTCAAGACGGCCGTCGAAAGCATCGAGGAACGTCTGAAGCGCAAGCAGCAGTTGGCGGCCGAAAGCGGACTGAAGCACGCCGAGGAGCTGATGAAGCATGTCTCGCAGGGGCTCGATGAAATCAAGAAGGACGAGACCCTGGACCGCGAGAAGGCCCTGATCAAACTCAGCGATCTGTCCAAGGAACTCGAAAAGCGCCAGCAGGAGCTCGGTGGCACCGACAAGCTGCGCGAGCAGTTGAGCCAGTTGAAGAACATGGAACGCGGGCCGGCCGACAAGGTTGCCAAGGCGATTCAGGACGGCGACTTCAAAAAGGCCATGGAAGCCATGCAGGAGCTCAAGGAACAGTTGAAGGACGGCAAGCTTGGCGAAGAGCAGCAAAAGGAGTTAGCCAAGCAGCTCGAGCAGATGAAGGACAAGCTGCAGCAGATGTCCCAGGCCCAGGAGCAGGCCAAGCAGAACCTGGAACAGCAGATCAAGGAAAAAATGAAAAATGGCGACCTGGCCGGGGCCGGCAAACTGCAACGGCAGCTCGATCAGTTGAACGGGCAGAACGAGCAGATGGCCAAGGTCAACGAGATGGCCCAGAAGCTAAGCGACGCGGCACAAGCGCTCAAGGACGGCAACCAGCAGCAGGCCGCTCAGCAGCTCCAGGAACTCGCTCAGGACCTGCAGCAGATGCAGGACCAGTTGAATGAGCTGGAAATGGTCCAGGCGGCGATGGACGAGATCACGGACGCCAAGAATGCCATGTGCGAAAACGGTGGCGAGGGGGACCTGGGCTTCGACATGGCCATGGGGATGGGCGATAGCGGGAATCAGGGCGACCAGCCCGGCATGGGCATGGGTGAGGGCCAGGGCCAGGGCGATCGGCCCGAGGAGCGCACCGATACGTCCAGCTACAGCAGCCGGGTCGCTCAGAATGTCCAGCGGGGCGAAGTGGTGCGGACCGGCTTTGCCAACGGTCCCAACCTGGCGGGACAGTCCCAGGAGTCGGTCAAGGAGGAGATCCTGGGCGCCAAGCCCGAAAGCGCCGATCCGATCGAGAACCAGCGTCTGCCCCGCACCGAACGCGAGCATCTGCGGGAATACTTCGAGCGGTTTGTCGATGAGTAGTGATCTCGCGCGACTGGCCTTCGCGCCGGACAGGCCTTCGCGCGGGGGCAGGCCGCTGGGCCGCTAGCATCTGGCAGGCTGAATTGCTGGTTCAGATGTAGTACATCTGTTCGGTCTGTCCGCGGACCCGCTGCACCAGGTCGGCGAACGTGATGCCCGACAACATCTCGCGCTCGGCGGTGGCGACTTCGCGCCAGGCGTCGAGCAGTGCGCGAGACGTGGCAGTTGGAACGGAGGCCGAGCTGCGCATCTCGGCGGGCTGCCCTTCGACCACGGCCATCACCTCGGCCAGCGTCAACTCGGCCGGATCCCGTGCCAATTGGTAGCCGCCCGCGGCGCCTCGAGTGCTGCTGACCAGCCCGGCCCCCTTGAGCTGCAGGAGGATTTGCACCAGGAATCGCGCCGGGATCCCGTGCACGTCGGCGATCCGCCGGATCTGAATCGGCTCGCCCGATCCAAAACTGCCGGCCAGCTCCAGCACCGCGAGACAGGCGTATTCGGTTTTGGCCGAGACGTTCACGGCTTCGAGTCATCCAGCGAATGCAGCCCGCATTCGGTCTTGCCCTGGCCGCTCCAGCGACCCGCCCGCTCGTCCTCGCCAAACATCACCGACCGGGTGCAGGGCCAACAACCGATGCTCGTGTACCCCTGGTCGTGCAGTGGGTTGTACGGAACGTCATGATCGGTAATGAACTTCCAGACGTCCTGCTTCGTCCAGTTGGCCAGCGGGCTGACCTTGACCAAGCCGAACTTCCGGTCCCAGCCCACGATCGGCGCACGAGCCCGATCGGGGCTCTGGTCTCGCCGAATCGCGCTGGCCCAGGCATGCATCCCCTGGATGGCGCGCGTCAACACCTTGAGCTTGCGGTCGCGGCAGCACTGGTCCGGGTTGCTGCGATACAACGGGCCCCCGTGCTGCTGCTCGTACTGTTCGACCGTCAGCTCCGGCCGCTCCAGCACCACCTCGATCCCATACCGCTGGCGAACCCGCTCCCGCAGCTCCAGCGTTTCCTGGAACTGGTATCCCGTGTCCAGGTTGAACACGCGTGTGGCCGGCGCGATCTCGGCCAGCATGTGCAGGATCACCATACCTTCGGCTCCGAAGGCGGTGGCCATGGTGAAACGGGGAGCGAACCGGTCGCCGGCCCACCGCAAGATCTCCTGGGGAGTCGCCGATTCGAGCTTTTCCGAGCAATCGGCCAGTTCCCGCAGCAGTACGTCCGTGGGCTCCAGCCCGCCAGACATCGAACGTGGCTGGGGAGCCACCGACGGCAAAGGATCCGATTGGGTGGTCATGCGACCTGACCCCAAACTGGGGGACAAAACGTTCATCAAAATCCCCGGAAGAGCTGTTTCCGTAAGCACGATCCAACCGTCCCGGCCTGAAAGCCTTCGAATCTTACATATGTTACTGATCAAAGTCAACTATAGGGAGTCGCTATGATCGGTATCGGCGATTCGGTCGGCACGACTTGACGGCGCGCCGTACGTAGCATGGGCTTCCAGCCCGTGATCTTGGGCGTGAAGCACGTAGCATCGGCTTCCAGCCCGTGATCCTGGGCGCGCCGGTGATTTCGAAATCTCTTAACCGCCGCCGATGTTCCACCAGGCGTGTTGTGTTACGCCTGCGGCGAACTGACGGCATTTTCCCCATCCTGCCAAATCGACCCCAGAGGTCAATGGTCCCTACGCGACGGTGACCTGCGGGTCGAGGTAGACGTCCTGGATCTTGTGCAGGAGGTTGGCACCCTCGGTCATCGGCCTCTGGAACGCCTTGCGGCCGCTGATCAGGCCCATGCCGCCGGCCCGTTTGTTGATCACGGCGGTCGTGACGGCTTCGGCCAGATCGGATTCGCCCGCCGAGGCGCCACCGGAATTGATCAGCCCGGCGCGGCCCATGTAGCAGTTGGCCACCTGGTAGCGGCAGAGGTCGATCGGATGGGGAGACGACAGCCGGTCGTAGACCAGCGGCGAGGTCTTGCCGAACTTCAGCGCGGTGTAGCCGCCATTGTTCTCGGGCAGCTTCTGCTTGATGATGTCGGCCTGGATCGTCACGCCCAGATGGTTGGCCTGGCCGGTCAGGTCAGCGGCCACGTGGTAGTCCTTGTCGGTCTTGAAACCGCTGTTGCGGAGGTAGCACCAGAGGATCGTGGCCATCCCCAGTTGGTGAGCCTCCTCGAACGCGGCGGCCACTTCCACAATCTGGCGATGCGACTCGGACGAGCCGAAGTAGATGGTCGCGCCGACGGCCGCCGCGCCCATGTCCCAGGCCGTCCGCACTCGACCAAACAGGATCTGATCGTACTCGTTGGGCAACGTCAGCAGCTCGTTGTGATTGATCTTCACGACGAACGGGATCTTGTGGGCATATCGCCGAGCGACCATGCCCAGAACGCCAAACGTGGAAGCCACGGCGTTGCAGCCTCCCTCGATCGCCAGCTTGACGATGTTCTCCGGATCGAAGTAGTCCGGATTCGGGGCGAACGAGGCGCCGGCCGAATGTTCGATCCCCTGGTCCACCGGCAAAATGGAAACGTAGCCCGTACCGGCCAGCCGCCCGGTGCCCACGATGCGTTGCAGGTTGGCCAGCACGCGAGCGTTCCGGTCGCTGGGCTGAAACACCCGGTCGATGAAGTCCGGACCGGGCAGGTGCAGCCGATCCTTGGCGATCGTCTGGCAACGGTGTTCCAGCAATTTCGTACCCGCGTCCCCCAGCAGTTCTTGAATCCAGCCGCTCATGATTCTCGCCCCTCCTTTGAGATGCGTTGATTTCTCTGCAATTTGCGCCCGATAGGCTACGCTTCACAACTCAACCTCGCAAGCGGGGGCCTGTGGCGAAAAGTCAACCATCTCTGCTGATTTAGCGGGCATTTGGTGCCTGAGTCGTGGGCATCCGCCTGGCTGGGAAGTGGGCATCCGGGACGCTCGACTAACCGCAAAGTCAGTGTGCCTGGGAAGTTGTGGTCGGGCGGTCGTTATCCTTGACCGTGCCTGTCCGCCCCGACCTGCCGTTAGGTACGCCTGTTGCTATCCAGACGCTGGTCCACAGCGCGGGTCTAGCAAGACGGCTCGACCTGCGGCAAGCGGAATCCGGGCCCCAGAAACGGGAAGTTGCGAGCCATGCAGAACACTCGACCATGGAACCACGACAGCCAGCTCCACACGGCGCTGATCATCGCCTGGGATGGATCGCAACAGACTCTGCGGGACGCGGTCCAGCGATTGCCCTACGCGCCATCGCAGCGCGAAGTGGCACTGGATTGCAGTGAGGTGGATACGCTGCGGACCGAACAGCTCGGGGCGCTGATTCAGTTCCGCCGCGGGCTGCAAGAGCGGAACTACCATCTGCGATTGTGTGAGTTGCGACCCACCGCGCTCGAAGTGCTGCACCTCACTCGGCTCGACCGCATGCTGGACATCTCGGCGCTCGAGACGGAGCCGCGATGAGCGGCGGGCCCGGCGAGCGGCCCAGGCGAGCGGCGCAGGCGAGCGGCGGGCGTGAGCCCGCTGTTTCTCCGCGCCGCGTATCGATAATCCGCCGATTCACAGAAACAGGGGACTGACGTCCCCCGCTCGCCTTGGCGAGCGGCGCAGGCGAGCGGCGGGCGTGAGCCCGCTGTTTCTCCGCGCCGCGTATCGATAATCCACCGAATGAGAGAAACCGGGGACTGACGTCCCCCGCTCGCCTTGGCGAGCGGCGCAGACGAGCGGCGGGCGTGAGCCCGCTGTTTCTCCGCGCCGCGTATCGATAATCCGCCGATTCACAGAAACAGGGGACTGACCTCCCCCGCTCGCCTTGTCCCCCGTTCGCCCCGTTACGGGGCCAGGTTGCCGCAGACCAGTTCCCGGTCGTTGCGGGCGAACACCCGGCGGTTGGCGAAGGCCGGGTGAGACCAGCAGACGCCGCCCCGTTGCCGCAGTTGGTCCTCGGTCGGCTCGATCAACTGCGTGCGGCTGATTTCCTGGTAGCCTTGCGGGGTGAGCCGGGCAATGATCAGTTGCCCCCGCTCGTTGAACAGCCACCAGCGGTCGCCATTGCGGACCAGGTGAATGTTGCTCCAACGGGCCCGCGGCGTCGCCTGCTGATCCTCCCAGACTCGCTCGCCGCTGGCGGCATCCAAACAGCGCAGTTGACCGTAGCTGTCCACGCCGTACACGTAGTCTCCAACCAGGACCGGAGTGCTGATCATGCAGTGCAGGGCGTCGGTGTTCGTCTCGCTCTCGCCCGCCCGCTGCCAAACCGGCTCCACGCCCGATTCGGCACCCAGCCGCAACATCAGCGACCCGTCGTAGAACGAACTGACGAACACTCGGCCTCGGTCCACCACCGGCGTGGCCACGCCGATCGGCATCCGTTTGGGGCCAAACGGGTAGCGCCACAAGACTTCGCCGCTTTCCGGCTGAAGTCCCGCCACGCTGTTGCCCGTCCAGCAAACCAGCACCTCGCGGCCGGCCTGTGGAACGATAATCGGGGCCGAGTACGACGCCAGGTCGTCCAGTGCCCGCCAGCGCTGCTGCCCGGTCCGCCGGTCCAGGGCCACGATGCAGGCGTCCTTGGCACCCAGTTGCAGGATGACCAGTTCGCCATGCACCAGGGGAGCGGCGGCCAATCCCCAGATCGGCATCCGGCTGCCCTTGCCGTCTTGTCCCTGAATCTGGTAGTCCGCATCCAGGTCCCGCTTCCAGATTGTCTGGCCCGTCCCCGCGTCCAGGCAGTGCAGGTGCCCCATGGCACCCAATGCGAAAGCCAGCCCGCGGTCCACCGTCACGCAGGCCCGCGGCCCGGCCGTATAGCTGATCGTGTACTCGCAGGGATACTCCACCGTCCACAACGATTGACCGGTCGCGGCGTCGAAACACAGAATCCGCTCTCCCTGTTCCGGCTCGGTCACGCGATCGGTCAGGTACACTCGGCCCTCGGCCACGGTCGGGCCGCTGTAACCAGGACCGACCGGCACTCGCCACTCGATCGGCAACTGCTCCGACGCGAACCGTTCGACAACGCCCGTCTCCTTCCAAACGCCGTCCCGCCCCGGCCCTCGCCATTGCGGCCAGTCGTCCGCGCAGGCCAGCCCGGCGGCGGCACCGCACAGCAGGATCACGAGGGATGCGGAGCGGAAGGAAAACAACATGCGGAGCCTCCAGGAACAGTGGCCGGGGTGGACGTTTTGAAGCGTCGGAGCAAGGACGAACCGAGCTTGAAGCGTTTCAGGTTCGCGAGACCCCGACGCCCAGCGGCTCGGGGATCGGCGAATGGAAGACGGCGGATTACAGATTGCAAGTTGCAAATTGCAAATTGACAACTGACTACTGACAACTTCAGACCAGCTCGCGCATCGGCTCGACGCCCTGGTCCACCAGATAGTGCGGTCTGCCTCGCAGGTCGAATTCCCGCACGGCCCGCAGGTTCAGACCCAGGTTGTGGTACAGCGTGGCCAGCACTTCCTGGAACGTGACGGGCCGCTCGGTGGCGTGTTCGCCCAGCCGGTTGGTGGCGCCGATCACCTGGCCGGTCCGCATGCCGCCGCCCGCCAGCAGGGCGCACGACACCTGCGGCCAGTGGTCGCGGCCGGCACTGCCGTTGATCTTGGGCGTGCGGCCGAATTCACCCCAGACCACCACCGACACGTCGCGGTCCAGGCCCCGTTCGTGCAGATCCTGAACCAGGGCCGAAACGGCCCGGTCCAGCATCGGCATGTCCTGGCGCCCCCGGTTGAAGTTGTCGCCGTGCCAGTCCCAGCGGCTGAAGTTCAGCGACACGACGCGAGCGCCCGCTTCGACCAGGCGACGAGCGATCAGGAAATTCTCGGTCATCTTCGGCGCGCCGTCCGCCCGGAACTGCGGATCGCCCTTGCCGTACCGTTCCACCACCGCCGGATCCTCTTGCGACAGGTCCATCGCGGCCGCCAGGTTGGACGAGGTCAGAATGCCGATTGCCTGCTGAGTGAAACTGTCCAGCCCTTCCATCGTGCCCGACGTATCGCACTGCCGCTTCATGGCGTCCAGCGCCGTCAGCAGCCGTCCCCGGTCCTGCAGCCGGTCCAGGGTGATCCCTTGCAGGACCATGTTCTCGGTCTTGCTGGTTTCGCTTTGCCCGCCGACCAACCGGAACGGCGAATGAGCGACGCCCAGGAAGCCGCCGTCTCCCGGATCGCCCCACGGCTGATGTCCGGTCTTGTAGAACAGGCTCACGTGCGGCGGCACCGTGCGATTGACCGGCCCCTGCAGCTTGGACACCCAGGCTCCCATCGACGGCCAGCCGCCGGCCGGCTGATTGTTGTCGTGCCGGCCGGTGATCGTCTGGTACGCATAGTGGTTCCCGCTGGCTCCCACGATCGAACGGATCGGCACGAACTTATCCATCATCGCGGCAATCCGCGGAAACAGCTCGCAGATCTCGATCCCCGGCACGTTCGTCCGGATCGGCTGGAACTCGCCCCGAATCTCGCTGGGCGCATCCAGCTTGATATCCCACATGTCCTGGTGCGGCGGACCACCCGGCAAGAACACGTTGATCACCGCCTTGTGCGAACGCGTGCTGCCCGCGGCCGCTTCGGCAGATAACAACTGGGGCAGCGTCAGCCCGCCCAACGCCATTCCGCCAATCGTCAGGAAATCGCGACGACTGATCCCGTCACAGAAACCACTTCGCTTGTCGGGTTTCCCTAGAATGGTCAGCATGAAACGTGGTCCTCTGCGTCTGATGTTCTCGCGAAGCTCCGGGTCAACCGACCTGGGTCCGGCTCCTGCGGGAGTTCCGCCACTTGCCAAGTTATATCAAATCATGCTGATCCGTTCAATCTTTCGGTTGTCCGCCCGCCACCCCTCCCGCAGCTCGGCAGGCCCCTGCATTTCCCTGTGCGGACTGGGGAAAAAATGACCTCTCCGGCTTCGGACTCCTTGCCCCAACCGCTGATGCGCCTGGAAGACGTCGGACGGACCTACCTGATGGGCGAGGTCTCGGTAAACGTCTTGAGGAACGTGAGTTTCGAGATTCGGCGCGGCGAGTTCCTGGCGATCGTGGGCCCCAGCGGCTCCGGAAAAACGACCATACTCAACCTGATCGGAGGGCTGGACAATCCCACTCAGGGCAGGATCTGGTATGCGGGCCAGGAGCTGACGCGAGCCACACCCTCCCAGTTGACCAAGTACCGGCGACATGAAGTGGGGTTTGTCTTTCAGTTCTTCAACCTGGTACCCAACCTGACGGCCCGCGAAAACGTGGCGGTTTCGTGCGAGCTGAGCCGGCGACCGCAGGACATCGAGCGGGTGTTCGAGCAGGTCGGGCTGACCGAACGGGAGAATCACTTCCCGTCCCAGTTGTCGGGCGGCGAGCAGCAGCGGGTGGCGATTGCCCGCGCGGTGGCCAAGAATCCGGCCCTGCTGTTGTGCGACGAACCGACCGGGTCACTGGATTTCGAAACGGGCAAGCGGGTGCTGCGGGTGCTGGTGGACTTGAACCGCCAATGGCACAAAACGGTGGTCGTGATCACCCACAACACGGCGCTGGCTCAGGTGGCCGACCGCGTGCTGCACTTGCGATCGGGCGCGATCACGTCGATTGACGAGAACGCCGCGCCGCTGCCGCCGGAGGAGGTGGAGTGGTGAGGATGCTCGACCGCAAGCTGGTGCGGGACCTGGTGGGATCGCGGGGCCTGTTGCTGGCGATTACCAGCATCATGGCCGTGGGCGTGACCTGCTTCGTTTCGTTCCGGTCCGCCTATCACAACCTGGACGACGCCCAGGCGCGGTATTACCGCCAGTGCCGGATGGCGGACTTCTGGATCGACGTCAAGAAAGTTCCGCTGGCCGAGCTGCCGGCGGTCGGCCGCGTGCCGGGTGTCGAGGAGCTGCGGAGCCGGATCGTGTTCTCGGCCACCGTCGATCTGGAAGCGGTTCCCCAGCCACTCAACTGCCAGGTGATCTCGCTGCCCGACCGGCCCGGCCCGGTGATCAACGATATCGTGCTGCGGCAGGGAGGTTACTTCAGCGAGCAGCGGCCGGACCAGGTGATCGTTAACGACGCGTTCGCGCGCGCTCACCGCATCTACCCCGGACAGTCGCTGCACCTGATCCTGAACAACCGCCGCCAGCCGCTGCAGGTGGTCGGCACGGCGATCAGCAGCGAATTCACCTATCTGCTGGGACCCGGCGCGCTGGTGCCGGACCCGGAGCACTTCGGTGTGTTTTACATCAAGCAGTCGTACGCCGAGGATGTGTTTGATTTCGCGGGCGCGGCCAACCAGGTCGTGGGCCGCTTCTCTCCCGTGGACGCGGCCAGCCGGGAGGCCGCGTTGCAGCGGGCCGAGTCGCTACTGGAACCGTTCGGCGCGTTGCAGGCAACGCCGTTGTCCCAGCAAGTGTCGAATCAATTCCTGAGCAACGAAATCGCGGGTCTGGGAGTGACCGCGACGATCATTCCGGCCGTGTTCCTGCTGGTGGCCGCCGCCGTGCTGAACGTGCTGGTCAACCGCCTGGCTCGGCAGCAGCGGACCGTCATCGGCACGCTCAAGGCCCTGGGCTACGGCGATGCCCAGGTGGCGCTGCACTTCCTGAAGTTCGGCACCAGCGTCGGCGTCCTGGGCGGACTGCTGGGCAGCGGCCTGGGCTATCTGGCGGCAACCGGCATGACAGCTCTGTACCGGCAGTACTTCGAGTTCCCCGACCTGCGTAGCGAGTTTCACTGGTACACGCATGCGGTGGGGATGTCGGTCAGCCTGGCGTGCTCCGTGCTGGGCAGCCTGCATGGGGCCCGCGAGGTGCTGCGGCTGAGCCCGGCCGAAGCGATGCGTCCCGAACGACCGCGGCAAGGCGGCGCGATCTGGCTGGAAAGGCTGCGGTTCGTCTGGAGCCGGTTGAGTTCGGGCTGGCGGATCGCCTTGAGGACCGTGTTTCGCAGCCGCCTGCGGACCGGGGCCGGACTGTTCGCGGCCGCCATGGGCAGCGGCATGCTGTCGGCCGGCTTCATCATGCTCGAAATCCAGGACTTTCTGCTCGACTTCCAGTTCCAGCGGATCGTCCGCAGCGACTTGGACCTGGCTTTCGTGGACGAACGGGGACGCGAGGCCTGGGACGAAGTCCGCTCGCTGCCGGCAGTGGACTACAGCGAACCGCTGCTGCAGGTCGGCTGCACGCTGGTCCACGGCCCGTATCACCGCAAGGCGGGCGTGACGGGACTGGTCCGCGGCTCGCGGCTGACGGTGCCCAGGGATCAGCGGGGCACGCGGATCGAGATGCCCGGTTCGGGCCTGGTGCTCTCGCGGCGCCTGGCCGAGATCCTGCACGTCCAGCCCGGCGACCGGTTGACCATGATCCCGACCCAGGGAGAGCGGCGGCCGGTCGAGACGCGGGTGGCCCGCATTTCTGACACCTACATCGGCCTGGCGGCCTACGCCGAGATTGAAGAACTGAGCCGCCTGGTGGGCGAGGAATTCGCCATGACCGGCGCGCAGTTGCTGATCGACCCCCTGCCCTCCGCTCGACTGGCCTTGTTCCGGCGGCTGAAGGAGACGCCCGGAGTGCAGGCGGTGGTGTCGCGCGAGGACCTGATCCAGAGCATGACCGAAACGCTGCTGCAGAATCAGTTGGTGTTCATTGGCATGCTGGTGCTGTTTGCCGGCGTCATCTTCTTCGGCAGCATCGTCAACTCGTCGCTGGTCAGCCTGGCCGAACGCCGCCGCGAGGTGGCCACGCTCCGCGCGCTGGGCTACACTCCCTGGCAACTGGGCGCCTTGTTTCTTCGGGAAAGCCTGCTGGTGCATGCCACGGGAACCCTGCTGGGACTGCCCTGCGGATACGGCCTGGTCTGGGCGGCGGCCGAGGCCTATCGGACGAATGATCTGATCCGGATGCCGGTCATCACCGCCCCCTGGGTCTGGTGGGGCACGCTGCTGATGGCGCTGGCGTTCATCCTGCTGTCGCACCTGGTTGTCCAACTGCGCATTCACCGGCTGAATGTGCTGGAAGCGCTGAACGTCAAGGAATAGCGGAAACCGCGGGGACCACGAGATACAGCGCCATGAAACGCACCGTAACCATGCTGATCGCCCTGGTCGCGCTGATTGCGGCCGGCGGGTTGGTGTTCTACGCCGTCCGGAACTCAGGCCTGCCGGTGCAGGCCGCCGTGGCGGCGCGCGGGGAGATCCGCGAGTTCGTGGACGAACAGGCCAAGACCACTCTGCCGGTAACCTACCAGGTCACCATGCCGTTCGAAGGCCGGATCCTGCCGATTGAACTGGAGGAAGGCCAGCGGGTCGAGCGGGGGCAGATCGTGGCCCGCATCGCGCCCGATGACCTGCAGAACGAACTGGACGAGGCCCGAGCGGCGGTCGAGCGGCTGCAGTCCGAGATTGCCCGCAACGACGATGCGACGGTCGAGAATGTCGCCTACCTGCAGTCCCGGCAGCTCGAAACCTCGATGAACCGCACGGCGGAGGCGGCGGAGGAACGCCAGAAGTCGGGCCAGGAACGGGTCGACTTCGCACTCAAGACCCTGCAGCGCCTCCAGCAGCTCGGCCCGGCCCGCAGCGAGGAGGAACTGGACGCGGCCAAGCTGGCGCACGTCGAAAGCCAGGTCAACTATCGCAACGACGTGCTGGTCTGGCAGGCGATGAAGGCGATCGAGTCGGCCGTCAGCTTTCTGCCCCAGATGATCCAGGACATCATCGAACGCAAGCGGCTGTCCCGAGCGGTGCTGGAAAAGCAGCAACTCGAAGCGACGGCCCGTTGGCGGCAGGCCGAGCTGCGCGAGGCCCGCTCGCGGATGGCCAGCCCGATCGACGGCGTCGTGCTGGATCGGCACGAGACGGACGAACAACTGCTGCCCGGCGGAACCGTGCTGCTGACCATCGGGCGGCTCGAGGATCTGCAGGTCGAGGCCGAAGTGCTCAGCCAGGACGTGGTGCGAATCGCCGCCGGCGACCCGGTGGAGATCTACGGTCCGGCGGTGGGCGGGGACGTCGGACAAGGCGTGCCCGGAGTGGTCCACAAGGTTTACCCCGGCGGCTTCACCAAAATCAGCTCGCTGGGCGTCGAGCAGCAGCGGGTCAAGGTGGTGGTCCGCTTCGCGGATGGCGTTCTGCCGCGGTTGCTGGAGCAGGACCTGGGCGTGGAGTTTCGAGTCCGGGCGCGGATTTTCACCGACACACGCTCCGACGCCTTGCTCGTCCCGCGGACGGCCGTGTTTCGCGGGGCCGATGGTGGCTGGCACGTTTATGCGGTGCGGCAGGGCCGAGCGCGCCTGCAGCCGGTCAAGGTGGGCCTGATGAACGACGACCAGGCGGAAATCGTCACCGGCCTGCGGGAACTCGACCTCGTGGTGCTCGCGCCCGAAAGCCGCCTGTTCGACGGCACCCGCGTAAAGACGGGACCTGTTCCACCCAGCCTCCAAAGTAACTGAACGCAGCCCCGCTTTCAGCCCAGCGGATAGGGATGCCTGGCCGTGATCTGATCGATCCGCTGGAGCGTGGAGGAGTCCAGAACCAGTTCGCCAGCCGGCAGGATCTCATCAAGCTGTTCGACACTGGTGACGCCCACGATCGTCGAACCGACGAAGTCGTGCTGCTTGCTCCAGGCGGCCGCCAGCGCGGCGGGCGCCACACCGAGCTCCGCCGCCAGCGCGGCCAGTTCGCCGGCCACCGCCAGGCTCTTCTCGTTGACGAAACGGCGGGTCATCGCCTGTTGCCGTTCGCCCCCTTGCGCGTACTGCACGAACCGCGCGTCGGCTGGCGGCGAGGGCCGGTTGTACTTGCCGGTCAGCACGCCGCCGCCCAGGGGAGAATAGGGCAGCAGGCTTATCCGCTCGCGCCGGCAAACTTCCGCCAGCTCGTCCTCGAACCGGCGATTGATCAGGCTGAAGTTGTTTTGAATCGTCTCGTAGCGCGCCAGTCCCAGCCGCTCCGAGACCGCCAGCGCCTTCATCGCGCCCCAGGCCTTCTCGTTGCTGGAACCCACGCACCGCACCTTCCCCTCGCGCACCAGCTCGTCCAGCGCCGTCAGCGTCACCTCGTACGGCAGATCGTGATCCGGCCAATGCGTCTGGTACAGATCCACATAGTCGGTCCGCAAGCGGCGCAAGCTCCCCTCGATCGCCCGGCGGATGTGGTGCCGGTCCGAGGCGGTGCGGCCGCCGCGCACCGGCGGCGTGAACCAGCTATGCGCCGGCCCGCAGAACTTGGTGGCAATCAGCACGCTGTCGCGGTCGCGCGTCGCCAGCCACTTGCCCAGGATTTCCTCGCTGCGAAAGATGTGCGAGGCATCGGGGGGAACCGGATAAAGTTCCGCCGTGTCAAAGAAATCGATCCCCGCGTCGCAGGCCCGATCGAGGATCCGCAGCGACAGCGGCTCGTCGCACTTCGAACCGAACGTCATGGTCCCCAGGCAGATCTCCGACACCAGCAGGCTGGACCTGCCCAAACGGCGCTTGTTCATGGTGGCTTGACGTCTCTGGCGGGCCAGCGGCGACTTCAGGAAGGGCGCTGCTGGAGCGTGGGTTTGCAGGTAAATTGCCGGCCGAACGTCACCATCAGGCCATGACCGGCAAGCAGCGTAGGGTGAAGCTAGAGAGCATTATAGCGTCGATCAGGCTACGTATGCTCCGATCCCATGTTGGAGCGAAATGGAAAGTAAGCCCCCAAACTCATTCTGGCCCCGTTCCCGGCTTCGAGATCGCGCAGCTTTGAAGGCGTTGGAAGCTCGGTGTTTAGAACCTCCAAAGCGCGCGACTCCAAGACAGTTGGGTGGCCCTTCGGTTCGACTCCCGCGCTGTCTTTACGCCGCAGGCGTACGGGAACGCCGAGGACGCTCTTGCTACGCTCCAAACTCTGACGATGAAGAAACTTAAAAGCTGCACGATCTCGAAGCCGGGGAGGGCGCCAGAGGGATTGTGAGGGGGGAGCCCGGCGAAATCGAGCGTGATGGCTACTTTGCCGGAGTTCGCGATCTTGCCAAATCGACCCCAGAGGTCAATAGGCCAGAGGTCAATAGGCTCATCTTGACTCGGACCCTCAGGTTCTTAGCATATCAAGAGTCGTGGATGCGTTCGGTCCCGGCGCCTGGGCGTGGCGGCCGACAGCATCCTGCCGTTGCCACAGCACTCCAGCGCGCAACCACCCCGCCCGATCGGTTTCCGCCCGCCCTGGGGCGACCGAACGAACCCTTCCGTTGTTCAGGAAAGTCGATTGATGCACGTCAGCGAACACGACCGCCGCCAGAGGCTGCGCATTGGGGACCGGCAACGTGGCGGCCGGCAACCTGGGCTCTTTCTGGCCCTTGGCGGACTGCTGATGCTGGCCGCGGCCGGACGGGTCGCGGCCCAGCAACCGGCCAGCGACGCGGCAGCCGCCGAAGCGGTATCGGTCACGGCGGCTCCCGATCTGCCCCTGTACGAACGGATCGACCGGATTATCGAAGCGGATCACGTGGGAACGCCGGCTCCGCTGGCTGGCGACAGCGAGTTTCTGCGGCGGATCTACCTGGACCTGACCGGCAGAGTGCCGTCGATCGAGGCGACGCGGGCGTTCCTGGCGGATGCTTCGCCCGACAAGCGGCAGCGTCTGGTGGACCAGTTGCTGGCCAGCCCGGCGTTTTCGCGGCACATGACCAACCTGTTCGACGTGATGTTGATGGAGCGGCGGCCGGACAAGCACGTCAAGAGCGGCGAGTGGCAGGCGTATCTGCTGGCGGCGATCCGCGGGCACAAGCCGCTGAATGAGCTGGCCCGCGAACTGCTCGCGGCCGACGGCGTGGATGATGCCCTGCGGCCGGCGGTCAAGTTCTACCTGGACCGCGACGGAGAGACGAACCTGCTGACGCGCGACGTCGGCCGGGTCTTTTTCGGGATGGACCTGCAGTGTGCGCAATGCCATGATCATCCGTTGATCGATGACTATTTCCAGGCGGACTACTACGGGATGTTCGCCTTTCTGAGCCGCAGTTTTGTCTTCACGGACGCCAAGGCCAAGAAGTCGTTCTTCGCCGAAAAGGCCGACGGCGAAGTGACCTACACGTCCGTTTTCACGTCGGAATCGGGCAGCACTGGACCGCGCCTGCCTGGCGAGCAGCCGCTGGCCGAGCCGACATTCGAGAAGGATCAGGAGTACCTGGTCAAGCCGGCCAAGGACGTGCGGCCCGTGCCCAAGTACAGCCGCCGGGCACAACTGGCCGAGCATGCCACCAGCGGAGCGAACCGGGCGTTCAACCAGAACCTGGCCAACCGGTTGTGGGCCTTGATGCTGGGCCGCGGCCTGGTGGATCCGGTGGACTTGCACCATGCGGCCAATCCGCCGGCACATCCCGAACTGTTGCGGCTGCTGGCCGATGAACTGGCGGCGATGAAGTTCGATCTCCGCGGCTTTCTCCGCCAGTTGGCCCTGACGCGGGCGTACCAGCGGAGCTTCGATCTGCCGGAAAATCTGGTCGAACAGGCTGGCGAGGCCAGTTCGCGGCTGGCGTCGCTGGAGGCACAGCGCGAGGCGCTGGTGGCTGGCGTCGAACAAGCTCGGAAGGCCTACACTGCCGCGCAGCAAGCCCGCAGCGAGGCGAACCAGGCGCTCGAACCGCTGCAGAAACCGCTGGCCGACGCGGCCGCGGCACTGGAGCCGCTGGTCAAGGACCATCAGGCCGCCGCCGACAAGCTGGCTCAGATGAAGACCCGGCAAACGCTGCTGGCCGACGTCGGGCCGTCGCTGGCCCTGGTTGCCGACCAGACCGAACTGGCCGGCAAGACGCTCGGCGATGCCGCTCAGTTGCCCGCGCTGGCCGCCACGCTGCGCCAGCGAGGGGAAACATTCGCCAGCGAGTTGCAGTCGCTCGCGGCGTCGCTGCCCGCGCAGCAGGCCTTGGCCGAAGCGGCCGCGGCCAAACGCGACGAGGCCCAGCGGCAGCATGCCGAAATCGCCGCTCGCCA
>JAGFJK010000323.1 GCA_024102795.1 Pirellulaceae bacterium | reverse complement strand
GTGACGGGCTGGAGTCGAGCCACCTGGTCTGGCAGGCCGGGATGCGGGCGGCGGCCGAGTTCCCGGTGGCCGGCACCGGGGCCGGTACCGCCAGCGACGTGTTGCCCATCTACCTGCCGTCCGCTCGCGCCGCGGACGATCGGCTGGCCGAAAATGCCTACTTGCGCGTGTTCCAGGAGGCGGGGCTGGCGGGCTTTCTGCTGCTGCTGGTCGGCCTGGGGCTGGTCATCCGCTGGACGGGCCGGATGGTTCGCCGCGCGGAGAGTCGCGACGCGGTGGCCTTGGGCGGAGCGATTGCGGCGTCCGTGGTGGTCAGCCTGCTGCACGCCTTGATCGAACCTGTGTGGGGAGTGCCGGCCTGCATGTCCATGACCGTGGTGCTGGCCGGATGTGCGTGCCGGCTGAGCCAACTGGTTCGCGGCGGGTCGGCGGTGCGGACGACCGAACTGGCCCGGCCGGTCTGGATCGCCATGGTGTTCGTTCTGCTCGGCCTGGGTCTGGGCATGCTGCACCAGATGACGCCGCCGGCCCTGGCCGCCTGGGACCGGGATCGGTTCGAGCTGCAGGTGGCCCGACTGATCGCGGACGAGGGACGCACCGCGGCACAGGGGGCCGGTTCGAGAGACGATTTGCCGGCCCCCGTGGTGGCGATCCTGCGGAGGCATCTGGAGCGTGTACTGGAATACGATCGGCACGATGCGGCGGCACACCTGCAACTGGCCCGGATCCGCGTGTGGGAATTCCAGCGGCTGGCGAGATCCAACATGGCGCCTGCTGACTCGGCCTTCGCCGAGGCGGGGCAACGGCGGCTGAGCGAAGCCCGCGACCTGCTGCGGGAGGGCCTGCGAATCTGTCCGGTACTGGGCGACGGGTATGGAGACCTGGCGGAGCTGGCCTTGCTGGATGGCAGTTCGCCCGAACTCCGCCTGGCCTGTCTGCGACAGGCCGTCCGCCTGCGTCCGCGGGAATACTCGCTGCGGCGGGCGCTGGCCGAGGAACTGTTGGCGGCCGGCAGCGCGGACGAGTCGATAGAACACTTCCGCTGGTGCCTGCGGCAACGGCCCGACGACGCCCACCTGCAACGCCGCCTGGCACAGGCCAGCGGCCGCATGTGGCACTGAACCGATTGGCAACCTTTACTTCTTGCAGGAAAACGCAACCGTGAATCCATTGCACTCGAACCAGCCGCCGGTCAGCGCTCGAACCGCTGCCAGCCAGCCTTCGCGGGAACCGGCCGCCGCGGACCACGGCCGGCCGGCGAAAACAGCGTTGATCACCGGGATCACTGGTCAGGACGGCAGCTATCTGGCGGAACTGCTGCTGGACAAGGGCTACCAGGTGCACGGGCTGGTGCGGCGAGCGTCGACGTTTAATACGGGGCGGATCGAGCACCTGTACGAGGACCCGCACCAGACGGATGTGCGCCTGCGGCTGCACTATGGCGATCTGTCCGATTCGCACAGCCTGCGCCGCGTGCTGGACCACGTGCAGCCGGACGAAGTGTACAACCTCGGCGCTCAGTCGCACGTGCGGGTCAGCTTCGACATGCCGATCGAAACGGCCGACGTGGCCGCGATGGGCAACCTGCGGCTGCTGGACGCGGTGCGGGAATACCAGGAACAGACCGGTCGCCAGGTGCGGTTCTACCAGGCGTCCAGCAGCGAGATGTACGGGCAAGTGCAAGAGACGCCGCAGACGGAGCGGACGCCGTTCTATCCGCGCAGTCCGTACGCCGTGGCGAAGGTCTTCGCGTACTGGGCGACGGTGAACTACCGCGAGGCGTATGGCATGCACGCCAGCAACGGGATTCTGTTCAACCACGAATCGCCGCGGCGGGGCGAAACGTTCGTGACGCGCAAGATCACCCGCGCGGCGGCCCGCATCAAACTGGGGCTGCAACAGACCCTGTACCTGGGCAACCTGGACGCTCGTCGCGACTGGGGCTTCGCCGGCGACTACGTGGACGCGATGTGGCGGATGCTGCAGCAGCCCGAACCGGACGATTACGTGATTGCCACCGGGCGGACGCATTCGGTGCGGGAATTCCTGGAGCTGGCCTTTGGGCACCTGCGGCTGGACTATCGTGACTTCGTGCAGGTGGATCCGCGCTACTTCCGGCCGACGGAGGTCGAGCTGCTGTTGGGCGACGCCGGCAAGGCTCGCGACCGGCTGGGCTGGCAACCTCGGGTCACGCTGGACGAACTGGCGCGGATGATGGTCGAGTGCGATCTGGAACTGGCCGCTCGCGAGAAGACGCTGCTCGACGCCGGACACCGCGTGACTCGCGCGGCGTAACTCGCGCGGCGTGATTCGCGCGGCGTGATTCGCGCGGCGTGATGCGCGCGGCGTGATGCGCGCTTCTGGATTCGGATCGGCCGTGTTCAAGACACTTCGGGCGAGCGCTCGCGAATCCCGCCGGCTTGCCCGGCGGATCGTTAGGCTTTTCGCTAACCGCGCCGGGCGAGGCCCCCCCAAATCCCGCCGGCTTGCCCGGCGGATCGTTAGGTTCTTCGCTACACACTTCCGGGCGACTGGTCGCTCGCGAATCCCGCCGGCTTGCCCGGCGGATCGTTAGGTTCTTCGCTAACAGCACCCTCGGGCAAGCCGGGGGGAGTCGAAGAGGGAGGGGGCCCGGCGCAGGTTGTAGCTGAAAGCCCAACGATCCGCCGGGCGAGCCGGCGGGATTCGAAGAGGAGGAAGCGCAGCGAGCGCTGTAGCTGATAACCCAACGATCCGCCGGGCAAGCCGGCGGGATTCTACAGACGTTGGCCGCACCTTTGTGGCGGGAGGCAGAGGGAGATCAAGGGAGGAGTGCTCGCCGAAGCGGAAGCCGTCCCCAGTTCTCCCTTATTCGTCACACCAGATTCGCTCGGCAAATCAACCTCCAAGCTGCGCGACCGCCTGGGGTCCATTCCCACGCGGGCCGGCCGATGGCTAGAACTTGCCTTCGATACCCACGCTGCCGCCCATCAACCAGAAGTCGGTATCGCGGAAGCCGAGGAAGGCCGGCTGGTCGCCGGGCAGTCCCAGGATTTGCAGCGGATCGACGTTGCGGTCGATCTGGTCGCCCGCCAGGACGACGCGCGTCCAGTAGATGAAGTTGTAGCCGAACGTCACCTTCAGGTTGCAGTTCAGGTTGTACGCCAGCGACAGCGTGGCTTCGGGGACGAACGCCGTCTCGTCGGTTTCGTAGACGCCGATGTTCGAGTTCTGCGTCAGCAGGCCGCCGTTGCGGCGGAACGGATCCTGGCCGGGAACCGAGCGGATCTCGCGGCCCTGGATGGTTACCCGGTGGCGCATGTTGCCGAAGCCGATCTTGCCCATCGCGGCCAGCGTCATCCGGCCGAAGTAGAATTCGCTGTGCAGGCCGACCGTGCCGCCGTTGAACGAGTTGCGGGTGTCGAACGAGTCCCAGGTGTCGAAGACCGTGCCCGGCACGACTCCCGGCGACGTGTTGCCCGGCAGGCTGGTGGCCACCGAGTGGATGGTGATGCCGTCGTCGATCCGCGTGTACTGATAGCCGCCCAGCACGTCGACCCGGTAACCGCAACCCCGCGCCACCATCGCTCGCAGGTACGTGTCCACGGCCCACATGTCCAGTTCGCTGTCGACGTTGAGCGTGCCTTCGATTTCGTTGGGGAACGAAGCCAGGTTCGAGTTCTCCTGACCCTGCCAGACATCGTAGAACGGCACCGCCAGGATCGGCCGGCCGAAGCTGCTGTCGCCAAAACTGGGGCTGTCGCCGTCGATGGCCGTGAGACGGACTCCCAGACCGACGCTTTCGTACGGGTCGAGCCAACCGCCGAGGACCACGCGCATCCCGTTGGATTCGTCGTTGCCGAGCGACGGACCGCCGAACAGGACGTCCGTGTCGGGGAAGCCCAGCACGCCGGCCTGCGCTCGCGGCGTTCCGGTCGGACTGGTGGTGGCCAGCGGCGGCGAGTAACGGCCCTTGCCCCACATCAGCATGTATTCGATGCTGCCCCAGTAGCTGCAGAACGGCGAGTAGCGGCCCAGGAGCCCGCACCGTCGACCGGAGCAACTGTCGCAGCCGCCGTTGCAGCCGCCGTCACACGTCCCGCGGGACATGCCGCCGCAAGCGTCGCAGCCGCCGCCACAGCCGCCGTCGCAACCTCCATCGCCCAGCAACAAGCCGGCCGGCTGCACGGGATAACCGGGCGGAACGGCGTAGGGGTCCACCGGCGCGGGGTATACCGGGACCGCCGGCATGATTCCGCCCTCGGCGTATCCGGGCAGCGACCCGGCGGGGCCTTGGTATTGGGCTTGTGCCGATTCCAAGGACAGAGACACCGCGACCGCAACGGTCGCCAACAAAAAGGTTGTTCGGATCATGGTCACGGCCTGCTTGCTTGGTCTACTGCACCGGGTTCAGTCCACTAATCGACCGTCAGTACCGGAAAGCGAAATCAATCCGATATAGCCGTCAAAGTTGCTCTTAAACCACCAGCCATCGCAAAATACGCAGTTTCGCAGCCGTGAGCGGCACGGCGGCGAAAACCTGCGGATGGTGGGTTCCCTGATTATGTCGGCAGTTTGGTTTGTAGCGATTGAGCAAAAACTGCCGGCTGCCGGGGACTCGAGATCTGGCTGCCGGCCCGGAAGCTGCCGGCTGGCGTTGGGCGACCGGACTGGGGAGGCGTGCAAAAAGCGCATTCTGGCCGTACATTAGAGGGACAGCAGCTTGACTCAGATCACGATCCCAGGGTGCGGTGAATCATGAAACAGAGCGTCCCCAGAGGCTTGACCAGCCGGCTGTTCGCCGTGGTGGGGGGACCGGTTCCCAGGCGTTTGGCTCAATGGGCGGCGCTGGTCGACGAGGTGAACGGCTGGGAAACGCAGTTGCGGGCGGAGACGGACGAGCAGTTGCGCAAGCGGAGCCTGTCGCTGCGGTATCGGGCCAAGAGCGGCGAGCGGCTGGCGAGGCTGTTGCCGGAAGCGTACGCGCTGGTCCGCGAGTCGTCGGTCCGAACGACCGGGATGCGGCACTTCGACGTCCAGATTTTGGGTGGCGCCGCCTTGTTCCATGGTTCGATCGCCGAAATGGAAACGGGCGAGGGCAAGACGCTGACCGCGACGCTGCCGATGTACCTGCATGCGCTGGCTGGCAAGGGAGCTCATCTGGCCACGGTGAACGACTACCTGGCCTCGCGCGACGCCCAGCAGATGGAGCCGGTCTACCGGCTGCTGGGGATGTCCGTGGGGTGCATTCAGACTCCCGACACTTCGGACCAGCGGCGCAAGGCGTACGCTTGCGACATCACGTACGGCACGGCCAAGGAATTCGGCTTTGATTTCCTCCGCGACCGGCTGTTGCTGCGGCGCATGGGCCGGCAGATGTCGGACTTTCTCGGCGAGGGCAGCAGTCACCGCTGGGACGATTCGGGTGAAAAACCGGTGCAGCGAACGGCCTGTTTCGCCCTGGTGGACGAAGCGGACAGCGTGCTGATTGACGAGGCCCGGACGCCGCTGATCATCGGCTCGCTGGGTGAGAAAGCGCGAGCCCAGGTGGTGGCCTCGTTCCGCTGGGCCGCCGAACATGCGGCCAGGTTTGTCGAGGACGAGCACTACGAATACGAGCAGGACACGCGGAAGGTGGAACTGACGGCGGTGGGCCGGCAATTCTTGCGGACGCTGCCCTATCCCGATTTGCTCCGTTCCGTCGGCCTGATCGACCTGTACCAGTACATCGAACGGGCGATCAAGGTGCACCGCGATTTCCACCTGGACCGGCAGTACGTGGTGCGGGATGGCGAGATTGTGATTGTGGACGAGTACACGGGCCGGCTGGCGGAAGGGCGAAAGTGGCGGGACGGCATCCATCAGGCGCTGGAGGCCAAGGAGCAGATCGAGGTGACCGTGCCGACGGGACAGGCCGCGCGGATCACGGTGCAGGACCTGTTCCTGCGGTACCGGCATCTGGCCGGGATGACCGGCACGGCGCGGAGCGCGGCGCGTGAATTCCGCAAAATCTACAAGCTGCGCGTCGTGCCGATTCCGACCAACCGCCCCGTGATCCGCCGCCGCCAGCAGGACCGGATCTTCGGGACCAGCGAGCAGAAATGGGAAGCGGTGGTCGAGGAAGTTCGCCAGTTGCACGCCCAAGGCCGGCCGATCCTGATCGGCACCCGCTCGATCGACAAATCGCAATACCTGGCGCGGCTGCTCGAACAGGCGGCGGTTCCCCACGAGGTGCTCAACGCCAACGAAATCGCCCGCGAAGCCGACATTGTGTCGCTGGCCGGGCAAGAGGGCCGGGTCACGGTGGCGACGAACATGGCCGGCCGCGGGACCGACATCAAGCTGGGTGACGGCGTGGCCGACCTGGGCGGGTTGCACGTGATCTGTACCGAACTGCACGACGCGGCCCGGATCGACCGGCAGTTGATCGGCCGTTGCGGACGCCAGGGCGACCCGGGCACCTTCCGCCAGTACATGGCCTTGGACGATGATGTCCTGCTGAATGGACTGGGGCGCGAGCGGGCCGAGAAACTGACCAGGCTGGGCCAGGCGTCGCAGAGCAACCTGGATCACTACAGCAAGCTGTTCCGGCGGGCCCAGCATCGCGTGGAGCGAAAACACTTCCGCGACCGGAACGTGTTGCTGCATCACGAGCGGGAGCGAAAGAAGATTCAGCGGGAGATGGGCCAGGATCCGTACCTGGACACGGCCGACTAGCCACCGGCGGGACGGGTCCGAGGCCCGTCCGCGCCCGGTCCCACGCGGCCGGGCCGCGGGCCGAGTGCTGCCCGGCTTGCGTAATCCGCAAGCTTGGAACGACTTGCGTGATTTGGTTGAAAACGGCGGCCGCCCGCGTACGTAAAAGTTGTCAGTAAGTTAACCGGCGGATACATTGAATGACGTGCGTGGAGACTCCGCGCTCGGTCGGTACCCGTTTCCCCCCAGGTTGAGCGGCTTTCAGTCTATGTCTTCCGAGCAATCAGCGATCAACGCGGAAACGATCGAGCAGACCAAGCAGCAGATTCGCGGGCTGGTCAATGAGATCGCGCAGTTGTCCAAGGGCAACCTGACGCCGGAAGAATATTACGCGGCGTTCCTGCACCGGGTAATCCAGGCGCTGGCGGCGGTGGGTGGCGCCGTGTGGCTGCTGGGCGAAGGGCGGCGGCTGCGGTTGGCGTACCAGATCAACCTGAGCGACACGCTGCTGGATTCGGCGTCGGAAGATTCCGCCCGCCATTCGCGGCTGCTCGCGGCCGTGCTGCAAGGCAAGGAGCCGCAACTGATCCCGCCCCTGTCGGGGTCGTCGGAGCCGGGGGGCGCTGCCAACCCGACCCGTTACCTGCTGGTGCTGGCCCCGTTGCAGGGAGAAGACCGGCTGGAGGGGGTGGTGGAGATCTTCCAGCGCTCCGAGGCTCAGCCGGCGACCCAGCGGGGTTACCTGCGGTTCCTGGTGCAGATGTGCGAATTGGCCGGCGAGTGGCTTAAGTCGCAGAAGCTCAAGCAGTTCAGTGATCGGCACTCTTTGTGGGCTCAGGCGGACCATTTCGCGCGGCTGGTGCACGACAGTCTGGACCTGCGGGAAACCTGCTACACGGTGGTGAACGAGGGGCGGCGGTTGATCGGCTGCGACCGCGTGGGGCTGGCGATCCGCTATGGGCGCAAGTGCAAGATCGAGGCGATCAGCGGCCAGGATACGCTCGAAAACCGCTCGAACATCATCACGGCCCTGAACGACCTGGCGACGAAAGTGGTGGCGACGGGCGAGCCGCTGTGGTTTGAGGGGACCAGCGAGGATCTGCCACCCCAGGTGGAGACATCGCTGGAACACTACGTCGAGGAGACCTACGGCAAGGCGGTGATCGTGATGCCGCTGCGCCGGCCGCGGAGCGCCGAGGAGCAGCACGAGGCGGTGCAGGGCGGCAATGAGGCCGTGCTGGACTCGAACGAGGACGCCGAGGTGATCGGGGCGTTGATCGTCGAGCAGCTCGAGACCGAGTTGCCGCGGGAGGTGGTCAGCCCGCGGATCGACCTGGTGTACGAGCATGCGGCGCGGGCCGTTTCGAATTCCCTGGAACACCACCAGTTGTTCCTGATGCCGGTCTGGAAGGCGCTGGGGCAGTTCAGTTGGATCATGCGGGCTCGGACGTTGCCCAAGACGCTGGCCGTGCTGGGAGCGCTGACGCTGGCCGTGGTCCTGATGTTCGGCTACATCCCGTTCGTTGGTCCGCTGGTCCCCTGGGCATTCCGTCTGAGGGCCAATGCCAGTCTGCAGCCGATGGTTCAGCGGGACGTGTTTGTCGAGGTGCCGGGCGTGGTGACCGAGATCAAGGTCCGCGACCAGGACATGGTGGCCGAAAACCAGGTCCTGGCCGTGTTGCGGAACACGGACATGGACGTGGAACTGGCCGACGTCCAGGGCCGCCTGCAGGCGACGCGCGAGCAGTTGACCAGCGTGGAGCGGCTGTATTTGAATCAGGGCCGGCAGTTGTCGGCCGAGGAGCGCAGCCGGCTGTCGGGCCAGGCGGCCGAACTGCGGCAGCGGCTGGACAGCCTGGTCAAGCAGGACCTGTTGATCAAGCGGAAAATGGAAGCCCTGCAGATCAAGGCGCCGATTGCCGGCCAGGTGCTGCTGGCCTGGGACGCCGAGAAATCGCTGCTGCATCGTCCGGTCTCCGAGGGGCAGGTGCTGATGACGGTGGCGGATCCCGCGGCCGAGTGGGAGCTGCAGGTGGTGATGCCCGAACGCCGCATGGGGCATATCGACGAGGCGCAGGGGAAACTGACCGGGGACGAGCGGCTGGACGTGGAATACATCCTGGCCACCGACCCCAAGACGCGGCTGCATGGCACGGTCCGCGACATCCACCCGACCTCGCAGTACGATGCGACGGACGGAGCGACGGTCAAGTTGCGAGTGGACATCAACCAATCCGACTTGCGCGACCCGCGGCCGGGCACCACGGCCAAGGCGGGTGTGCTGGTTGGCTACAGCACGCCCGGTTACGTCTGGTTTCACGAGGCCTGGGAGTGGGTCCAGCGGAACGTCCTGTTCTAGGACGCGCGGCGGGAGACGGCGGGTCGCCCGCGACCAGTGGAACCGTTTCGTGGCCCGCACCCCATTCGACTGCTTGCAAGGAGAATCATGATGGCGACCGCGTTGACGTACCTGGCGGGTGCGTTGCTTGTGGCTCAGTTGCCGGCTGGCACGCGGCAGGCGCCGGCTGGCCAAGCTGTTCCGCCCGGAGGCCTGGCTCGGCTGTCCTACTGCGTTGTTTCGCCCGTCGAGGAAGTCCAGCTTTCCGCTCAGGAGGCCGGCATCTTGAAGGCGTTTGACGTCCGCGAGGGAGCGCCGGTGGACGAGGGGATGGTGGTCGCCCGGATTGACGACGCCGACTCGCTGGTCCGCAAGACGGCCGCGGATCTGGAGCTGATGGTGGCTCGCACCGAGGCGGAGAACGACATCGACGTGCGGGCGGCCAAGGCGGCGGCCAAGGTCGCCGCGGCGGAAGTGGCCGAATCGGAGTGGGTCAACCGGAAGAGTCCCGGATCGATTCCGGAAACGCAGGTCCGCCGGCAGCGATTCACGCAGGAGCGGTCGGAGCTGCAGATTGGCGTGGCCGAGATGGAATTCAAGGTGGCCGGCATGACGGCGGATCTCAAGCAGGCCCAGGTGGACATCGCCGATCTGCAGTTGGAGCGGCGGACCATCAAGTCGCCGCTGGCCGGCCGGGTCGAACAGCGGTTCCGGCAGGTGGGCGAGTGGGTCAATCCGGGCGACCCGATCCTGCGGATCGTCCGCATGGACCGGCTGCGGGTGGAAGGGTTCTTGAAGGCCTCCGAGTTCGCCCCGGATGAAGTCAACGGGCAGCCGGTCGAAGTCGAGGTCACGCTGGAACGCGGACGCACGGAACGCTTCCGCGGCAAGATCGAGTTTGTCAGCCTGCAGGTGGAAGCCAGCGGCGAGTTCCGCGTCTGGGCCGAAGTCGAGAATCGGCGCACCGAGGGCGGCCTCTGGCTGCTCCGGCCCGGACTGCCGGCTCAAATGGACATCCAGCTCAAGTAAAGAACCGGGCAGCTCAAGTAAAGAACCGGGCAGCTCAAGTAAGGAAACGCCGGAACCACCCCGGGAATCTTCCTCCGCATGGCAACACTCGCTGAAAGTCTGGTCAGCAGCTCCTCGCGCGCCGTCCGGCTGCGGATGCGTCCCGACCTGACCGCTCGCCGGCAACGCTATCACGGCCGCGTCTACTGGGTGGTCAAGGAACCGATCGGGCTGAATTACTTCCGCTTCCACGAGGAGGAGTACGCCATCCTGCAGATGCTGGATGGCCAGTCCAGCCTGGAGGCGATCAAGACGCGGTTCGAACAGGAGTTCACCCCGCAGAAGATCACGCTGCAGGACCTGCAGCAATACATCGGGATGCTGCACCGCAGCGGGCTGGTCGTCTCCGAGGCTTCGGGCCAGGGCCGGCAACTGAAACGGCGGCGGGACGACAAGAAGCAGCGGGAACTGATGGGCAAGTTGTCCAACGTGTTAGCCTTGCGCTGGCGGGGCATCGACCCGGAACGCATCCTGAACTGGCTCTATCCGTACACGGGCTGGTTCTTCAAGACGCCCGTGGTGCTGTTCAACCTGCTGCTGGCCCTGTGTGCCTTGCTGCTGGTAACCGTGCAGTTCGACGAGTTCCGCACCCGCCTGCCGGCCTTTCACGAGTTCTTCGTGGGCTGGGAGAACTGGCTGTACCTGGCCGTGGTGATGGGTGCCGTGAAGGTGCTGCACGAGTTCGGCCACGGTTTGTCGTGCAAGCATTTCGGGGGCGAATGCCACGAAATGGGGTTCATGCTGCTGGTCTTTACGCCGGCCTTGTACTGCAACGTCTCGGATTCCTGGATGTTGCCGAACAAGTGGCATCGCGTGTTCATCGGCGCGGCGGGGATGTATGTCGAACTGGTGTTGGCGTCGATCGCCACCTTCATCTGGTGGTTCAGCGTGCCGGGGATGATCAACCACCTGGCGCTGAGCGTGATGTTTATCTGTTCGGTCAGTACGATTCTGTTCAACGGCAACCCGTTGCTGCGGTTCGACGGCTATTACATTTTGATGGACATTCTGGAGATCCCCAACCTGAGGCAGAAGTCCACGCAGGTCTTTCAGCGGTTCATGATGGAGACCTGCCTGGGGATCGAGCAGCCGGAGAACCCGTTCCTGCCGCAGCAGAACCGGTTCTTCTTCGGCTTGTACACCGTGGCCGCGGTCGTCTACCGCTGGGTGGTGGTGATTTCGATCTGCTGGTTCCTGAACAAGGTGCTCGAACCCGTGGGGCTCAAGGCCCTGGGCCAGATGGTGGCGGCGACCGGCCTGATTGGTCTGGTCGTGCAACCCCTGGTCCAACTGTGGAAACTGCTCAGCACGCCAGGGAGGTTGAGAAAAGTGAAGCCCGTCCGAGTTGCAGCCACGCTGGGAGTTGTCGCGGCGGTGGTCCTGTTCGTGCTGCTGGTTCCCTTGCCGTTCCACGTCCGCTGTTCGCTGGAAGTCGCCGCGCGGCAGGCGGAAAGCGTCTATGCCGAGGTGCCGGGGCGGTTGGCGCAGCAGTTGGTCCGCCCGGGCGAACAGGTCGCCCAGGGCCAGGTGTTGGCGCGGCTGGTCAACCAGGATCTGGAACTGGCGGTGGTGGGCCTGGAGGGGAGGAAATCGGAGCTGAGCGTGCGGCTGGAAAGCCTCCGCCGGCAACGGTTCGACGACCAGCAGGCGGCCGCCCAAATCCCGGCGCTGGAGGAAGAGTTGCGGATGGTCGAGGAGCAGTTGCAGGACAAGCTGGACCAGTACGCTCGCCTGGAGATCAAGGCCGAGGTGGACGGGACCGTGTTGCCGCCCCCGGACCGCCCGGTCGAAGATCAAGGGGACGGCCGGCTGCCGTCCTGGGCCGGCTCCCCGCTGGACAAGAAGAATGTGGGAGCCTATCTTGTGCCGAGCGATCTTCTGTGTCAGGTCGGCGACCCGCGAAACCTGGAAGCGGTCCTGGTGATTGATCAGGGCGACGTCGAGTTGCTGCGGCGGGATGCGGAAGGTCGCTGGCCCGAGGTGGACATCAAGCTGGAGTCGCTGCCTGACCGGGCGTTCAAGAGCCGGATCGAGCAGGTGGCGGTTTCTCCCTTGAAGGCCAGTCCCATCAACCTGTCGTCTCAGGCCGGTGGCAGCCTGGATACGGTGACCGACAAGTCGGGCGTGTTGCGGCCCTTGAACACGACCTACCAGGCTCGCGCTCCGCTGGAGGATCCCGATCAGGTTTTGCGCTTGGGGCTCCGCGGCAAAGCCAAGATTTATACCGGCTGGCAGCCCCTGGGGTGGCGGTTGTACCGGTTCCTGGCCCGCACGTTCCACTTTGAACTGTAGATGAACTGGCCGCTTTGAACTGGAGATGAGCCGAAAGGACCCAGGGATGAAGCGGGTGGAGATCGGATGCCGATCGCGGGGACGTGGGGTGTGAAGCCTCACCAGCCGCGTTGGGATAACGTGGATGGCTGCGTTCGCCATTGAACGCAAGGCACTTTGGATTTCTGCAGCGAAGGAGAATTGGATTATGGCGAAAGAGTCGGAAACCCCCGATGTGCCGGCCGCCGAGCCACAAGCTCAGGCGCCGGCGCCTCAGCAGCGAGCCCAGGTTCAGGTCGACGATGCGGGCACGGTCAGCTTGTACGCGAATTTCTGCCGCGTCACCGGCTCGCCCGAAGAGTTGATCATCGACTTCGGCCTGAATCCGCAGCCGGTGGGGATCCCGAAGGACCCGATCAAGGTCACTCAGCGGATCATCGTCAACTACTACACGGCCAAGCGCTTGCTGGCTGCCTTGTCGATGTCGGTCCAGCGGCACGAGGCCGTGTTCGGCGTGCTGGAAACCGATATCCAGAAGCGTCTCAAGCCCCAGGGTGGCGCCTAACGGCGGCCCCTGCTCGGCTCACGCCGTGAAGGCACAGTCGAATTCCGCGCGGCGGCAACCCCGGTTGCCGCCGCGCTGTCGTTTGGCACCCGCCCGTGGATTCAATACCCGCGCCAACCGCGGACGCGACTGGCAAATCCCATGTCGATTCTCGTGACCTGCCCGCATTGCCAGACCACCACCGAAGTGCCGGCGAACCTGGCGGGACAAAGCGGGCCGTGCCGCGAGTGTGGCCGGGAATTGCACGTTCCCTGGCCCACGGCCACCCGGACTCCGCGCGGCCAACGGTTGAGGATTGTGGTCCGCTCAGGCATGGTGGCCGGCACGCTGGCTGGCCTGGCGACGCTGTTGCTGTTCACGCTGCCTGAGCTCGGACCCGTCTCGGGAGTGCTGCAAGCCCTGGTCGCGGCCGACCCCGCGGACGAAGACTATCGGCGCCTGATCGTGGGCCACGGCGCGTTGTGGTTCAGCATCACGGGGCTTATCGGCTTTCTGACCGCCTTGCTGGTCGGCATCGTGGCCTCCGCCGGCATCGCCTCGCAAACCCTGGACGACAAGTGCCTGGCCGCCGGTTGGGGCTGTCTGGGCGGCATCCTGCTGGCCACCCTGGTCGCTCTGCTAGCCGGGTGGTACTGGACGCTGCCGCCGACCACCCAGGTACTGGCCGTCCGCTTGATCGGTGTCCTGGCCTGTGGCGCATTGGCCGCGGCGATTGGATTCTGGCACGCCAAATAGCCACATAGCCTCATCGGCTGTCAAAACGGTGCGCCCACATCGGCTCGCAAATCGGTGCGCATGATCACCCGCTGTTATTCGGTACATCTCGTCGCCACCAACCGCCCCAGGGAAACAGCATCGGCCGGCTTCGCTGGTATTGCCGGTAGGACTGGCCGAACGCCCCGATTAGCATCCGTTCCTCGGCCACGATGCGGGCGGCCACAATCAGGGCGTACGCCGGCAACCCCCAGGCCAACGTCCCCAGTGCCTGGCCAAGCAGGCAGAAGCCCGTGATTTCAAGCAGAATCGCCAGGTAGTTCGGGTGCCGGCACCAGTCGAACGGCCCGCTGACGATCAACTGGTGCCCCTCGACCAGTTGCAGGTCAATCGACCACTGATGACGGAGCGTCCGGAGCACCCAGCGTCGAAGCAGGAAGCCGGCCAGAAACAAGACGGCACCAAACAGACGCCAGCCGGGCCGCAGGGGCGGAACTGCGACAAATGCTTCAACAACCGCCGAAGCCCAGATCGCCGTGTGCATCAGCAGCATGGCCCGGGCCGTCCAGTGCGGCCGGCGGCGCTGCAGATGGCGATCGTACCGCAGCATTTCGATCAGCCGCTGAGCTAGACACGCCAAGGCAAATGCCGCGAAAACCCTGGCGGTCAAGGCCGAGTCCATCAGGTTGCTCCGTCCGACTGTTCCCTCAGGCAGATCCGTCCGACCGATCCGTCACGCGGAGCGGCCGCCGTTCGCCGGCGACCATCCCGCGGGCCGGCAAGCCGCGGCCAGGCCACAAGTCGAGCAACCACCGCTGGAACAGCCGCCCGCCGCCTGCTCGGTTCCGCAACCCGGCCCGCAGCCCTCCGTCAAGGTTTCGGTGAACCGCCGCAGTTGGATTTCCTGAGCGTAAAGGCCGGCCAGCTCTCCGGTTACCTCTTCGATCTCGGGGGTGATGTGGCCCCAGAAGTAAAAATACAGCGAACGCCCGTCGAACAGATGCTCGACGTCCATCAGCGTGGACGGCAGGTGCCGCTCGCGCAGCAGGCGGCAGCAGGCGTCGTAGGCCGCGTCCCGATGCGACTCCAGGCGGGCCAGCAACAGCTCGTCCTCCACGGTCACTCCCCGCAGCAGAGCCCCGGCGGACTGGGGCGACTGGCTGCTGACTGGCTGCAGCACCTCCCCCAGCTCCAGGCCCCGGTGGGTGCGGCAGATCACGCGAGCGCCGCGCGGATAGCGGCAGGCATCGACGGAGTTGAACGCGCCGACGTGTCCGAGCAGACCGTAACGTACCCAGTGCTGGGCCAACATCATCGGAAACTCCTCCCGCTGGTGCAGCAGGCTGCAATTGTGCCCGAAACGCGGCCGCCTGCCAAGCGGCATTCGCCGCGTCACGGCCGCGGTTCGCCCACACGGACTGGCCGGCCGAGCGGCTATGAGAGCGCGACGGGCCGGCTTCCGGCCTTGCCGTCAGGGCGTGGGATGGTCATCATTTGGCAAAGCACCCGCCCCATCGTGCAAGGCGCGGCCGGTCCTCGGCCGGATGGCGTGCCCTGCTGTCGACCCGCTGTTCCCGGACTGGCGACCAAAATCCATGACCACTGAATCACTTTCCACCGCCAACCGCCACTCGACTGATTGGTCCGACCTGGCCGATCGGGTTCTCGATGGCCATTGCCTGACCATGGACGAAGGGCTGGCGGTGTTGGACGCGCCCCAGGACGAGCTGCTGGAGCTGCTGGCGGCGGCCTACCGCGTGCGCCGCAAGTATTTTGGCAACACGGTCCAACTGTACCTGCTGATGAATGCCAAAAGCGGCCTCTGCCCGGAGGACTGCGGGTATTGTTCCCAGTCCAAGGTCTCCACGGCGGAGATTCCCAAGTACAACCTGCTGAACCGCGAAAAGCTGCTCGATGGGGCTCGCGTGGCGCACGAGCGGCAAGCCAAGACCTACTGCCTGGTGATTTCCGCTCGCGGTCCCAACGAGCGCGAGATGCAGGCGGTCGAACAGATCGTGCCGGAAATCAAGAGCCGCTACGGACTGCACATCTGCGCCTGCCTGGGACTGCTCACTCCCGATCAGGCCCAGCGGCTCAAGCAGTGCGGCGTGGACCGGGTCAATCACAACCTGAACACGAGCGCCGCGTTTTACGATCAGATCTGTTCGACACACTCCTACCAGGACCGCCTGGAGACGCTGCAGGCGGTGCGAGCGGCCGGCCTGGAAGTTTGCAGCGGAGGCATTCTGGGCATGGGCGAGTCGCCGCGGGACGTGGTGCAGATGGCCCTGGAGCTGCGCCAGCTGCGCGTGCATTCGCTGCCGGTGAACTTCCTGAACCCGATCGAGGGCACGCCTCTGGCCGGCCAGCACCAGTTGACCCCATTGCATTGCCTCAAGGCGCTCTGCCTGTTTCGCCTGGCCAATCCCGACAGCGAGATCCGCATCGCGGGAGGCCGCGAGATGCACCTGGGCAGCCTCCAGCCGCTGGGCTTGTACCCGGCCAACTCGCTGTTCGTCGGCGACTATCTGACCACCAAGGGCCAGCCGCCCGAAGCCGACTACCAGATGATCCGCGACATGGGGTTCGAGATCACGTTTCACACCGGGCCCCAGTGCGAAATGTAGCTCGGGCTCCACTGCCCCGGCTCCACCCGCTTCGAAGCCCGCCGGATCGTCAGGCGATTGACCTCTGGGGTCGATTTGGCAGGCTGGGGAGCTCCGGCAAAATAGTCAACAGGCAACGCGTGGCCTGGTAATAACAGGGTGGCTTTACTGGAGTATTGGGATTTGTCGATCCGCCTACTTACGTTCCGTACCCATGTTGGAGTAAATGTCGCGTAAGCCACCAAACCCCTTCTGGCCCCCTCCCCGCTTCGGGGTCGTGCAGCTTTTAAGTTGAATTAGATCGGAGGTTTACGGTGAGTCGCCGCAATGTCGGGACGAAACGTTCAAGAACCCTCATTTTGACTTCTGGCGCTGTCTTTACGCCGCAGGCGTTGAACAACCCAGCCCAGGGTCGCCCGCTTTGGGCGCACCCTGGGAGAACGACCGCCTTGAGGCCCTTTTACGCCGAAGGCGTTGCACAAGGCGCCTTGTGGAACG
>JAGFJK010000254.1 GCA_024102795.1 Pirellulaceae bacterium | reverse complement strand
GGTCCAGCGGGTCGTCGCCGGTCCGCACCGGCAAGCCCTGTGCCTGGTTCGGCCTCCGGGACACCACGCGCTCTCGCGGCACGCCATGGGCTTCTGCCTGTTCAACAACGTGGCCGTCGCCGCGCGGCTGGCCACTGGCCCCCTGCAGATGGAGCGCGTGCTGATCGTCGACTGGGACGTGCATCACGGCAATGGAACCCAAGACGCTTTCTGGAGCGACGAGCGGGTGGGGTTCCTGTCGATTCACCGCTATCCTTTCTATCCCGGCACCGGCGCGGCCGACGAGACGGGTGGCGGTGCGGGGCTGGGCACGATCTGCAACCTACCCACGCGGATGGGCACGTCGCGGGCCGAATATCGTCAGCGCTTCGCGGATGCGCTGGACCTGTTCGCGGCCCGGATCCGGCCGCAACTGGTCCTGGTCAGCGCTGGATTCGATGCCCACCGGTTGGACCCGATCGGTTCGCTGGGTCTGGAAACGGAAGACTTCGAACCGTTGACGCGGTGCGTGCAGCAGGTGGCCAGCCAGTACGCGGACGGTCGCCTGGTCAGCGTGTTGGAAGGCGGCTACCATCCGCAGGCCTTGGCCGATTCGCTGCACGTGCACCTGCGGACCATGCTGGACCACGAACCGGGCGGTCCTGCGTCGCGCGACGGCGACGGGCACTCGGTTCCAACAGACCAGGCGTAGGATGGATCGGGAACCTGTTACACTCAGTTTACTTCCCACATGGTGTTTCCAACCAATGCAGTGGCAGCTCCCCGGATTCCCACCTTCGGCTTGTGTTCGATCACGACCAGGCGGCCCTTGGCGCCCGTGCTGGACGGCCGCTGTCGTCTGGCTGGGATGGCTGCTGGCCGCTTCGAGCGCCGCGCGGGCCGAGGAACCGTTCGAGGCCGCTCGGCAGATCGACCGTTTGTTGGCCGATCACTGGCGGGCGGCGGGAGTGGAGCCGGCGCCGGCGAGTGATGACCGGGCGCTGCTGCGTCGAGCCACGCTGGACCTGGCCGGTCGCGTGCCGACGGCGGCCGAGCTGCGGAAGTTCCTGGCCGACAAGTCGCCCGACAAACGCTCGCGGTTGATTGCCGAGTTGACCGCCGGGCCGGAGTTTCCGCTGAATTTTGGCCGCGTGCTGGAAGGCTGGATACAGGGACGTTATCAGGGCGACGAACCGTTTCTGGACTACTTGCGGGCCGGACTGCGACAGGGCAAGTCGTGGGACGTGTTGTTCCGCGAGATGCTGGTTGGGCCCTGGGAATCGCCGGCCGAGCGGCCCGCCAACCGGTTCCTCGACAAGCGAGCCAAGGACCTGGGCGCGATGACGTCCGACACCGCGCGGACGTTTTTCGGAGTCGACATCAGTTGTGCTCAGTGCCACGACCATCCGCTGGTCGACGACTGGACCCAGGATCACTATTACGGCCTGGCGTCGTTCTTTGGCCGCACGACCGGCGGCAAGGGGAAGATCGCGGAGAAGAGCGAGGGCGAGGTGAAGTTTCTGGCGGCGGACGGCCAGGAACGGACGGCGCGGATGATGTTTCTGTCGGGGCGAGTGGTCGAGCCAGGCGGGGAGCTGAGCGGGTCATCCAAGGGCGAGCAGAGCGAGACGTCCGGCGGGTCGAGCGCGCCGAGCCGCCGGGAGTTGCTGGTGCGGATCGCCTTGGAAGACGACCGCTTCTTCCGCCGGGCGGTCGTCAATCGCGTCTGGCAGTACCTGCTGGGCCGCGGCCTGGTCGAGCCGGTCGATCAGATGCACTCGGCCAACACGCCCGCGGTGCCCGAGCTGCTGGACTGGCTGGCCGATGACTTCGCGGCGCACGGTTACGATCTGCGGCGGCTGGTCGCGGCCGTGGCGATGTCGCGAGCCTACCAGCTCAGCAGCCACTGGCCATCGGAAGCACCCCTGCCGCCGGCCGACTTGTTCGCGGTGGCCCGACTGCGGCCGCTGGGCCGGCAACAACTGGCCATGTCGTTGCTGGTGGCCACCGGCGACCAACGCCTGGACCAACCCGCGGCGCCGCAACGCGGCCGGCTGGAACGCGTGCTGGGAGTCGACGGTCTGGAGCGGGTCGAACGGTACTTGGAACTGGAAGAGCAGGCCGCGGAGCTGGCCCGGTCGTTCGATCCGGCGCAGGCGGACTTTCATAGCAGCGCGGCCGAAGCGTTGTTCGTGTCCAATGCCGAGGCGTTCCAGCAACTGCTGCAGCCGCGCGCGGGAAACCTGGTCCAGCGGCTGGCGGAACTGAAGACGCCGCGGGAAGTGATCGAAGCGGCTTTCCAGGCGACCCTGCAACGGCTGCCGGACGACGACGAATTCCAGCAACTGGCCGCGCTGTTCGAGGAACCTGCCGCCGGAATGTCGTCAGCCAGCATCGAGCGGCTGGTCTGGGCGCTGGTGGCTTCCGCCGAGTTTCGTTTCAACCATTGATTGCCGAGAGGGGGTCTGGAATGAGCCGGCCTTGCCCGCGGGTGGAACACGACGTGCATCGGCGAACCTTTCTGCGGGGCGTCCTGGCGGGAGCGGCCACGACCGTGCTGGGCGGCGTGGGAACCGCGGGCGGCAGCTTGGGCCTGGCCAGCGAAGTGCCGGCCGCCGACCAGTTGCGGCGCGAGCGGAAACGGGCCCTGTTCATCTGGCTGGCCGGTGGAGCCAGCCAGTTCGAGATGTGGGATCCCAAACCGGGACGCGACACGGGCGGGCCGTTCCGCTCGATTGCCACTCGAGTGGCCGGTTACCACGTTTCCGAACTGATGCCGCAACTGGCCGACCGGATGGACAAGCTGGCGGTGGTCCGGTCGCTGAACACGGAAATCAGCGCTCACGAGCAGGCGGCCGACCTGATCAGCACCGGCCGGCCGAAGGAGGCCGCGCTGGAGTACCCGGAGATCGGCGTGGTGCTGTCGAACGAACTGGCCGTGCGCGACAGCGAACTGCCCGACTATGTCTCGATGTTCCTGTCCAGCGAGGGCCGGCGGCGACCCGAAACTGGCTTCCTGGGCGGCTACCATGCGCCGCTGCTGCTGGAGGAGTCGCTGCGGCCGCGGCACATCGACCTGCCGGCCGGACTGAGCGAAGCGGAGCATCAGCAGCGCGAGCACCTGCGCGAGTTGCTCAGCAGCCGGTTCGCTCGCCGCCGCGCGGGCGAGGAACTGGTCAGCGGCTACAACGCGGCGTACCGCAAGGTGCGCGGGTTGATGCGAGCGGACAAGCTGTTCGACCTGGAACAGGAACCGGCCGCGGATCGCGAACGCTACGGCCGCACGGCTTATGGCGAGCAGTGCCTGCTCGCTCGCCGATTGCTCGAAGCGGGCGTCCCGATGGTCAAAGTGGCTCGCGGCTTCTGGGACAGCCACCACGACAACTTCGAAAGCCACCGGGAGCTGGTCCCGGATTTTGATCACGTGACGAGCGTGCTGCTGGACGATCTGCAGCAGCGCGGCCTGCTCGATTCGACGCTGGTGATCATCCTGTCCGAGTTCGGGCGAACGCCGGAGATCAACAAGGACGTGGGCCGCGACCACTACGCGGCCGCCTGGTCGTTCGCGCTGGCCGGTTGCGGCGTGCGGGGCGGCACCGTGGTCGGCAAAACGGATGAAGACGGTCGTGCCGTGGTGGATGGCCAGGCGGATGCGGCCGACGTCGCGGCCACGATCTACCAGGCTCTGGGCATCGATCCCGAAAAGCACTACTACGTCGGGCCCCGACCCGTGCCGCTGGCCAAGGAAGGCGCTCGCCCCATCCCCGAAGTCCTGCTCTAGGATTGGCCGCATGCGCCGACTCGCCAATAGCCCCCATAGTCGCCTTTCGCTCCGCGAAAGTAGCGAAACCCGCGCCGTGCCGTCCACCACCAGCAGCGTAACGCATGGGTCAACTCAAGCTGCCGCGCCACTTTCGCGGAGCGAAAGGCGACTATGGATGGCTCTGTTGCTGGTCGCCGCTTGCCTGGTCCGGCCGGTGTTCGCTCAAGCGCCTGATGACGGCGCGGTCCATGCGGTTGTCAAACTGCCCTGGGGTGAACTTCATCGCGGCGCCGATCGGTTGGAGCTGCATGTGACCGACCCGCCCGCGGATCGCCAGGTCCTGCTGCCGCGGCTGAACAACCCGCTGCGGCAGGTCTACCTGCGGGGCGACGCCGCTCGGCAGCCGCTGGGTTTCAAGCCGGGCGTGGACCGCTGGGCCATCGAACTGCCCGCGAAGCTGGACCAGCAGCAGCCGGTGATCGTGGTCGAGACGGTTGGCGAGCCGCGGCTGGCCGGTGTGCCGCGAATCACGAGCCAGGCGCCCGAGGGACCGATTCTGCTGGCCGCCCACGACGCCGTCGTGCACGGCAAGAACTTGCGCTACGAACCGCAACCGCACAAGAATACGCTGGGCTACTGGACCGAAGTGGACGACTGGTGCCAATGGGAATTCGACGTGCGGCGTCCGGGCGAATTCCGCGTGGTCGTGTCGCAAGGCTGCGGCCAGGGGCACGGCGGCAGCGAGGTGGCGGTGCTGGTGGACAAGCACGAGCTGCGGTTTACGGTGGAGGATACCGGACACTTTCAGAACTTCCGCCGCCGGGAAATTGGCCGAGTGCATCTGGCCGAAGAGGGTCTCCACAAGCTGCAGATCCGCCCTCGAACAAAGGCTCGCGCCGCCGTGATGGACGTGCGGCAGGTCGAACTGATTCCGATCCGCGACGAAGACAGGTGAAGCGATGGGCAGACACGTCCAGCGGCAGACGCCGCGGGCCATGCCGACGGCCGAACGAGTGCACGAGATCACTCGCGACATGCCCCAGCCGTTTCTGCTGGCCGGCTGCCGCGGGCTGCGCGTGCAGGACAACCGCGAGCCGAGCTTCGAGCAGCATGGCAACTTTCGCTTCGTGGTCGGCGACCCGGCCGACCTGGCCGGCCAGCACGTGGTCTGCCTTGTGCACGGCTACAACGTGACCACCGATGAAGGGCTGCGCGCGGCGCGAGACTTCTTTCTGCTGCTGCATGCGGCGCTGGAGCGGGACCGGGCGGACACTCGGCAGGTGACGTTTCTCAGTTTCACCTGGCCCGGCGACACGGGCACCGTGTACTTCAACGACGCGCAGCAATACGCTCAGCACTCCGGCGTGGCGCTGTTCGAGTTGCTACGCGCCGCGCGCGGACACCTGCCGGCGTCGCTGGCGCTGGTCAGCCATTCGCTGGGCGCCCACGTGCTGCTGCGGGCCCTGTCCGTGCTGGGCGAACGCCGTTTTCGCGACCGGGTCGACTTTCGAGTGGATCGGGCCCTGTTGCTGGGTGCGGCCATCGAAGATGATGTCTTCTCGCGGCCCGAACGGGGCGACGAGTATCACTTTCCCGAAGCGGCGTTCGGACTGCAGCGCCTGCACATGGTCATCTCGCGCAGCGACGACGTGCTGGGCGGCGCGTTCCGGGTGAACGAGCTGGACTTGGCGCTGGGACACAGCGGACCGGAAACCATGTCCACGCTGGTCTCGCTCGCTCGCCGAGTGAGGGAAGTGCTGGGAGATAAGGAGACGTTTGAGTTCGAAGTCCACGACTTCAGCCCGACCTCGACTGTGATCATGAACCCGCAACTGCACGTGCGGTCCCACGGCGATTACTGGAAGTCATCCAGCCAACTGGACTATTACATCAACCTGTTGAAGTAGTCGAGATCCGAGAGAGCTTGCCGATGACCAGACCGCAGCACATCCCATGGCCCATCCTGATCCTGGCCGCTGGCATCGCCGCCAACTGGCTGCCTGGTGTTGTCCTGGCGGAGCCGATCATTGCGCAGTCGGCGGCGGATTTCGAATCGTGGCGGGATGCAAACTGGCATCATTGGCGCGGCCCGCGAGCGGACGGCGTCGCGCCTGGGGCCAACCCGCCGCTGAACTGGGACCCCCAGACCAACGTCCGCTGGCGCACCCCGCTGCCCGGCGAAGGCAGCTCGACACCCATTGTCTGGCAGAACCAGATCTTCCTGGCAGCCGCCGTTCCCACCGATCGCAAGACCGACTCGCCGCCGCAACCGGCCGCGGACGCCAAGACAGTGCCTCCCGACAACTACTATGAGTTCCTGCTGCTGGCGTTCGACCGCGACTCGGGCGCCCTGCGCTGGCGGCAGAAAGTCTGCGAGCAGGTGCCGCACGAGGGGCAGCATCCGACCAATACCTATGCCTCCGCTTCGCCCACCACCGACGGCCAGCGGATCTACGTCTCGTTCGGCTCCCGCGGCATCTACTGCCTGGATCTGTCCGGCAAGCTGCTGTGGAGCCGCGACCTGGGACGGATGCGCACCCGTTACGGCTGGGGCGAAGCCACGACGCCCGTGCTGCACGGCGACTGGCTGATCGTGAATTGGGACCACGAGGACCAGTCGTATCTGTTCGCGCTGGATGCCGCGACCGGCCAGACGCGATGGCAGGTCGAACGAGATGAACCGACGTCCTGGGCCACGCCGCTGGTCGTCCAGCACGGCGAGACCACGCAGGTGGTGGTCAACGGAACCAATCGCGCTCGCGGATACGATCTGCGAACCGGCGAAGTGCTCTGGCAGTGCGGCGGTCAGACCGTCAATGCCATCCCGTCGCCCGTCCGCTGGAACGACTGGGTGATCTGCATGAGCGGTTACCGCGGAGCGGCGGCCCATGCCCTGCCCCTGGACGCTCGCGGCGACCTGACCGACTCGGACCAGGTCCCCTGGCGTTATGGATCCGACACGCCCTACGTGCCGTCGCCCGTGATCGTGGACGGGCGGCTGTACTTCACTCGCAGCAACAGCCAGGTGCTGAGTTGCCTGGACGTGGCCACCGGCAAACCGATCTTCGAACCGCAGCGGCTGCCCGGCCTGAGCAGCCTGTATGCGTCGCCCGTATCCGCCGCCGGCCGGATCTACTTCACGGATCGCGACGGCACCACGCTGGTGATCCAGGCCGGCGACCGGCTGGAAGTTCTGGCCACCAACCGCCTGGACGAACCGATCGACGCCTCGCCCGCGCTGGTCGGACGGCAACTGTTCCTGCGCAGCTCGCGGCACCTGTATTGCATCGAGGAACAGCCGTTGACGGACAACTGATGAGAGTTGTCAGTTGTCAGTTATCAGTTATCAGTTGGCGGGGCCTGAAGGGGGCCGTGGCCTCAGGCGAACAGCTCGGCGACGTCCAGTTGGAATCCGGGTAGAACATCGCCCAGGTCGACGAAGCCACTCGCGCCGGTCCCGTACTCGCTTCCTGACCGGAAGACGTGAACCGTCGATGTCATGGGATCGACTTGAAGGACAACCTTCACGCCAAAGGACAACCAGGCTCGAATCTTGGCGTCCACCTCTCGAGCGCGGTCGTTGGGCGAAATCACTTCGGCCACCAGGTCCGGCGCCAGGGGAAGATATCCAGCGTGGTCGCCGAACTCTCGCAGACGGTCCCGAGCAACGAATGACACATCGGGAGCCAGGACGGTATCGGGGTCGTGCCGCAGCAGAAACCCAGTCTCGGCGGCCAACGCCACACCCAGGTCGTGATTCTCGACGTAGGTCGAGATGCGCGAAAGAAGCCGGGCGGCAACCTGCCCGTGACGAAAACCCGCGGGCGACATCATGTGCAAGATTCCTTCCTGGAGCTCATACCGTTGTCCATCGTCCGGCATTGCCGCCAACTGCTCCGCGGTGGTAACCGGGTCCGTCATGTGGTACATGTCCGATCTTCTCCGTTCACTTGCACTCTGCCCCAATTCTACCACAACGGGACCACGACGCACGCCCGACGCGTTCACGAGGGAAGTGGGGCAGTTATCAGTTGTCAGTTGCTTGTTTTTCGTGATTCAGCAGCGCGGCCGGGATGCGCTGGTCGGGAACTGGAGCGGGTGGGAATTCGTCCAGTTGCACTCGGAACGGACCCGACGTGGCGGTGGCAGGCAGACGCCAGGCCAGTGCCACGGCCTGCCGGTCGATCGGCTGGAAGGCGTAAGTTCGCGTGTGGTCGAAGCCTGTCTTCGCGGACAGCGACAATTCGGGCCAGACCGCGAATCCGGCCGTTTCGCGGCGCGTGTCGTCGGGCAAGAGCAGCCGGAAGCGATTGCGGCGAAAGCTGGTCAGGTTGCTGCGAGGCGGCATCAGCTTGCCCTCCTGTTCGGACGCCTGTTGCTTCCGCTGGTACTCGTCCTCCGTCGGCTGAAACCGCAGCGCCGGGTAGGACAGTACGACCACCAGCAGCGTTGCGGGAGCGTCGGCCGGCAGTTGGCCCGGTGGATCGTCGCCGGCCGGCAGTCGGCCGAGAGCGTAGCCTAGCACTCGCAACCCTCCGTGCGGTTCGTCCAGCGGCGCGGCGGCGGGCGGCGGCGGAGCGAGCGTGGCTTCCGCGAGCATCGTGTTGGCCTCGCGCTGCGTCAGCGGACTGCCATCTAGAAGCTGAATCGTTTGACGATCGTCGTTGGTTGCCAGCCAGTCGCCGCGGGGCCCGAAACAGACGTTGCTCTGTCCATCCAGCAGGTGGACGCCCAGGCCCGCTTCCAGGTTCCAGACTCGCACGCCGTCGCCCGTGGAAGCCGTCGCCAGCCGCCGTCCATCGGGGCTGAACGACAGCGTGCGCACGCCACCCAGATGCCCTCGCAGCACGCGCGGCGGCCCGACCACCTGCCGCCCGCGCACGGTCCAGACGCGCACCTGGCCGTCGTCGCTGGCCGTCGCCAGCAGGCGGCCATCGGCGCTGAATGCCACTCCGCGGACATCGGATGAGTGGTCCGCGAGCGAGGCGAGCAGTTGACCGCTGAGCGGATCCCAGACGCGGGCCGTGGCGTCCTCGCCGCCCGACACCAGCAGCCTGCCGTTGGGGCTGAACTCGACGCAATGAACTGGACCGGTATGTCCCGGCAGTTCCCACCGCTGCTGGCCGTCGCGCGCGTCCCAGACTCGCACCACGCGATCCCAGCAGGCGGTTGCCACTAGGTGTTCGCGTCCGCAGGCAACACCGGCGACCGTCAGCGGATGCCGCAGCTCGAACAGCTTCTGGCCCGTGTTGGCATCCCACACAATGGCCGTGTTGTCTTGCAGTCCGGCCGAGGCGATACGGCTGCCGTCGGGCGTCACGGCGACATCGGTCACCAGCCCGCTGTGCCCGCCGCCCGTGGCAATCGAGGCCAGGCGACCAGTCCGCGGATCGTACTCCGCGACCGCCCGTCCCAGGCTGCGCACTTCGCGGCCGTTCATGTCCCACAGCCGGACGGTCTGGTCGTAGGCGCCGCTGACGAATCCCGATCCGTCGGGAAGGAAGGCGATGCGCCGGACCATCGCCAGGTGGCCCGCGGCGCTGACGGCGTCCGACGACGACTTGAGGTTCCACCAACGGATCGTGCCATCGTTGCCGCCCGAAACAATCTGTTCGGAACCGCGGGCCACCGCCACCGCGCCGACGACGTCCTGATGCCCCAGGTAGCGGCGGGTCTGCTTGCCGGAGTCCAGGGCCAGCGCCAGAACGCCGTGGCTGGTCGTGCCGCACACCAACTCCTTGTCGTCCATTCCAAAGGCGGCCGAAGTGAATTCGTGCGTGGCCAGCGGCAAGTCCTGCCGCAGTTCGGGCCGCTCGCCAACGTGCCAGATCCGCAGCCGGCGATCATCGCAGACCGCCGCCACGAGACTCGCGGTCTGGCTGCAGGCCAGCAGCTTGCAGTTTCCGTCGAGTTCCATATTCAACGCGGACGGATCTCCATCGATCTGCCAGAACGCCAACTGCTGGCGCTTGCCCAGGGGCACGTCGCCGGCCGCGACAATCCAGGCATCGCCCGCCACAAACTCGGCCTGCCTCGCGTTGTTGAACGAGCTGAAGTACATGGCCAGCTCCCGCCCCGTGGCGACGCTCCACACCTTGACTACTCCGTCGGCGCCGGCCGTCACCAGCCGAGTGCCGTCGTGGCTGAAGGCCACCGAGTTGACGGCCGTCAGGTGCCCGGCAAGCACATGGCGCGGCTGGCCGCTGTCCGCGTCCCAGACAATTGCCAGTCCATCCTCGGACGCCGACGCGAACACGTTTCCGCTGGCCGCCGCCGCCAGGTCGGTCACCTGCCCCACGTGGCGTTCGCACCGCGCGATCCGCTCGCCCGACACGCTCCAGACTTCGACCGCTCGATCCACCGCCGCCACCACGCGGTCGCCGCGCGACGGGTCCAGCACGGCCAAGGCACCGACGGGTCGGCCAACGATCGCGGCGTTCCGCTGGCCTCCTTGTGCCGCGCGCAGCAAGTACCAGTACTCCCAACTCCGCACGTCGCGTCCGCCCGCCGTTTGTTGATAGGGACGCAGCAGGGCCAGCGTCTGGTCAACTCGTCCCTGCCGCAGAAACTCGCTGGCCAGCGCCATGTCCGCGGTGTACTGAGCGCGGTGGCTGCGCGCGGCTCGCTGCCGGGCCCCGTTCCATTGCCAGCCGCCGACCAGCACCAGCAACAGGGCGACCAGGGCCAGCGGCAGCACAACTTGCCGGTGTCTGCGCACCCAGCGCCCCATTCGAGCGGGCGACAAGGGTGATTCCGGCAGCGCCTCGACCGGTTCATCCGCCAGATAGCACGCCAGGTCCCGCTGAAAGTCGAGAGGCGAGGCGTACCGCCGCTGAGGTTCACTGGAGAGCGCCTTGAGACAGATCGCTTCGAGCGCCTGGGGCGCTTCGGGACGCGTACGGCGCGGGCGTTCGATCACGGGACTGCGAAGCCAGCCCAGCAGTTGCTGGGCCGACATCGGTTCGCCGCGGGGCAGCGTCGAGCGGCCGGTCAGGATGTAGTACAGAATCGCGCCCAGCGCGTAAACGTCCGTCCGCGGGTTGCTCCGCAGATCGCTCACCTGTTCCGGCGCCATGAAGCCAGGCGTGCCCGAGACCGACGTATCGTCCGTTTGCAGAACCACCGTGCTTTGATCGACGATCGTCCGCCGCACGATCGCAGGTGACTTGAGCGGAGCGCTGGCCGAGTGCATGGTGCGCGCCAGCCCCCAATCCAGCACGGTCGTTTCACCGAAAGGCCCGACCTTGATGTTGGCCGGCTTCAGGTCACGGTGAATGATGCCCTGCTGATGCGCGTAGTGCACGGCGTCGCAGACGGTAACCAGCTTCTGCAGCCATTGACGTTCCAGCAGCCGCAGCCGTCCCTTAGTCAAGTCCGCGCGTTGTTGGTGGAATTCATCCAGTTCCTGCTGCAGCGTGCGACCGCCGACGATCGGCATCACGTAGAACGGCCTGCCGGTCGCTTCATCGACGTATTCGTGGACCGCCACGATCGCCGGGTGATTCAGGCGAGCGGTCAGCCGCGCTTCCTGGCGGACTTTCTGCAGCAGACGCGGGTCGGCGTCCAGTTCGGGTCGCGGAATCTTGATCGCCACGAGCCGTTCGAGATGGTAATCGTACGCCTGCCAGATGCGTCCCAGTCCACCTTCGCCCAGCACGTTGAGCCGCACGTAGCGGCCGCCGCCAAGCAGCTTGCCGCGGAGCGATTCGACCGCCGCATGAGCTGGCGACAGCCGCTGAGCGTACTCGTCGGGATGCGGATGATCCGCGTGCGTCCCGGCACGATGCCGAGCCAGAAACTCGCACTCGATCACATCCGCCGGCAGATCGGCCAGCGACTTGAGACAGTCGCCAGCCTGCAACTGCTCGACGTAGTGTTCCAGCCGCTGGCCGCAACCCCGCTTCCAGCTTGAATCGAGATGCTCGCAGACGAACTCCAGCAGCAAGTCGTCGGCCAGCGGGTTGGGCAGCGCCCGCCAGACCTCGCGCAGTTCGTCCAGCGGCATCGGGCCGGCGTCGAGCCGTTCGCGCAGCCGGGCGAGCGCCGTCTGTTCGGGGTCCCTGCTGGCCACTTCGTCCATCCTTGCTGGCGGTTCGTGCGACATCTTTGTTCCCGTCGGACTGATTTGCTCTGGTGGGTCTGGTAGTGACCGGCCTTCGGCCTGGGAAGAGAACGACTGGGACAGTCGTTCTACCAAATAAAACGACTGGGACAGTCGTTCCACCAACTAGAACGACTGGGACAGTTGTTCCACCAACGGTCGTGCTGGGCCTGTGGACTGCCAAAATTCAGGAAAGGGTTTTCAAGGCGCATCACCGGGCCGACCCAGCAGCCGTCCGACGTTTTCCACGGCCTGCCGGACCCAGTCGGGGTCCGATCCCGTTTGCTCGGCGATCTGCGGCGGCGTGGCCCCCGTTTCGTGCATCCGAAACGCTCGGGCCACGTCGGGTTGTTCCTGTTCGAGCAGGCACAGCAGCACGTCGCGACGCAGGGCGACCATCAGGCGGTGCATGCGTCCGCGTCCGATGTTCAACATCTCGCCGATCTCGCGCCGCGTATGGCCTTCCAGCGCCAGCTCAAGCACTCGGACGGAATCCTGGTCCGAGTCGCCCAGCCGCGCCAGCAGGTGTTCCATGAAGTCCTGAAAGTCGGCCCGCCGCGCGCCCTGGCCGTCGTGACTGCCGCAGTCGCGCAGCACCTGGTCGAAGTCCAGTTCGGCCTGCCGCGGCTCACCCACCAGCTTGTTGATTTCCCGGATCACCACGCGGCGCGTGATCGTTCGCAGCATGGCCAGCAGGGTCCGATCCTCGGGCAGGCCGGCTTGCCACTGCGTCTTGCGTACATAGCTCAGAAAGCTCTTTTCGGCCGCGTTCGCCAGCCACTCGGTCGAGGCGTGCACGCGCCAGGCCTGCCCCCGCGCCTCGCGGACCACCAGGTACACGAAGCGCAGCGTGCAGGCGTACAGCGCGGCCTGGGCGTCGGCCGCCACGCCTGGATCCTCGGACCGCGTGGCTTCCACCAGCTCCTGCAGCGTTCGTTCGCTCGGCATGCCGAAATGTACCCGTCGTCTCATGGGGAACAGGTACGCTCCCGGCGTCCGGAGCGCACGCGGAAATCGGCCCTGCGCCGCCTAATCGGCGGCCAGGCCGGCGAGAATCCGGGCGACTGCCGCCGCTGCCACCCGCGGCTGCTGGGCCGTGGTCGCCACGCCTGAAACAACTTTCGTGATGTTATGATCCACCGTGCCGGCCTGTCCCCAAACGTTGCCCTGGGGTGCCGTCATGTAGATCGAAAATGTATGGTGTCCGCTCCCCGGACGTTCGCCAATCACGTGCAGAATGGCCCGCTTGCCCGGCAGGCCGCCGAACAGGGCTTCGCCGATCCGATACCCGGCCCGGACGCGGCCGGAGGTGACCACCAGGTGCTGCGGAGCCGGGCGAAAGCCGTCTTGCTCCAGCCGCTCGCGCACCAGCGTCAGGAACGGATGCAAGTGCCCCGGATCGGTAATCGCCAGCGCGTTCAGCCCGTCCGACACGACGATCTGCAGATTGTACCGGCCATCTTGCTGCCGGCGCAACTCGGCCAGCCTCTGCAGCGAATCGGCCCGCAACTGCTCGCCCGTTTCCGGATGCAGGATGTAGTCGGCGCGATTGGCCGAGCGAGTCGCCAGCGGCCGGACCGCCGGAATCGTGGCGACGAACTCCGCCGGCATCTCGGCCCAGATGCATTGCCTGGCGTCCACGTAGATCCGCTGCACGTCTTGAGCCAGTCCAGGCTCCAGGTCCCACTCCCGCTGGCCGTGCCCTTCCGCCAGGAACAGTCCGCGGCCGCGGACTTCCGCCATCTGCCGCCGACCCTCGGCCAGGATCTGGTCGTCGTCGCGGTCATCTCCCTTGCGCCGGCAGTATTGCAGATAGACCCACAGCGGATCGCCAAAGTGCCGGGTCGGTCGGCCCTCCCCGTCGATCACTCCAAGCTGCTGGAAGAACTGCCACATCCGGTCGTTGACCCGGAGACCGAACTTGCTTCGCAGCCGGACGTGATCCTGATAGCCCGTGGTCAGATAGCCCAACATCGGATCGATCTTGGTGGGCAAGGCCATCAAGTAGGCGGGCCCCGCCGGCACCACCTGGTCCAGGCACCAGTCCAGGTCCTCCAGGGTCAGGTCCATGTGCAGCGTCGAGCAGACATCGAGGCCGATGCACAACCCGTGCAGCTTGCCCATCACAAGATCTTCGAGGCAGCAGCGCACCAGTTGCGTTCGCGAGCGGAATACTTCCGGGCCGATGAAACCGGCGACGTCGTTCAGGTGCACCCAAGGTTCGAATTGGCCGCCGCCGCGGCGCAGCGCCGCGGCCACCTGGCCTTTCAGCGCGCGAGCCAGCCCGTACTTCCGCGACTCGTGCAGCAGCATGTCGAAACCATGGCTGTGCCCGTTCGTGAAGTCGGCCCCCTGCCCCGTTTCGAAGTACAGCCCGTAGCGGCCCGTTCGCTCGGCCGCGTACCGCGACAATTTTTCCAGGCTGATATCGAACGTGGCGTTGGCCGTATCGCAGCCGGCGATACTCTGAAACCATAACGCGGTGCTGCCCGGATCCAGTCGCTCCACCTCGGCCTGCACGTCGATGTGGGACAGCACGCAATGCGGCAGCACGTCCTCGATCTGGAACGTCGCCAGCAGGTCCTGCAGCGCCCGCTGGATGGCGGCCACGGACCGCGGCTGGCTGGAGACCGGATTCGTGCCCAGCAGCACGTCGCCCACCGCGTACGACCAGCCGTCGAACACCTGCCAGCGAATGTCGTCCACGTTATCGGTCGGCGAATTGGGCTGGATGCGGGCTCCCAGGTAGCCGCGAGCTCCGATCTGGCTGCCGGGCAAGGGATTGTATAACTTGCCGCCCACGGCCACCAACTGCTCGTTGGTCATCAGCTTGACCACGCAGCCGATCGCGTCGCTCGACAAATCGGCGCTCAGCGCCTCAATCGCCGCCGCGTCGCTGGCCAGCAGGAACTGTTTCAGCTCGCCCAGCGTCAGTCGCGCGGTCTCGGCCGCCCGCACTCCACGAGTGGTTTCGCGAAGCAGGTCGAACAGCGCGTCGCGGTGCACCGGCTGCTCGTCAATGTCGCTCAGCCGCGTGGCTTCCAGCAGTTGCCGCGCGTGCAGGCGGGAGTCTTCGTTGGCCGCCGCCACGCCGACAATCTGATCTCCCTCCTTGAACTCGTTGGCCGCTCCCAGAATCTGCTTGTACAGCGTGCGGTCGAACGTACCGCGAACCCGGCGGATGTAAGCGAACAGGTCCTCGCCGGGTTGCGGCGGCCCGACTTGCACGCCCGCCGGCGGCGACGAAGCTGGCTGGGCAGTGGGAGCCGCCGGGTCGGCCAGAACCGACGGACCGCCCAATCGCCAGGCGGCCAACGCGGTCGCCCCGGCCATCGCACCGAGGAACTGGCGTCGGGAACCGGCCGACATACGTGCCCTCATTACGGGTCGAGCCGTCGAATTCGGATCTGTCGAAAGGCCACCGGATCGTTGTGGCCGGCAAAGCCAAAGTAGCCGCTTGCCAGATCCTTCCCCGGATGCGGCTCGCCATCCTTGAACTCGGTCACCTCGCCCAGGTCGCTATCCAGAATGGTATAGCCGTTCAGTTCGACGCGGATCTTCGAGCCCTGCACGGTCACCTGCTGGTAATTCCACTGGCCAGCCGGACGCAAGTATCCTCGATGCGCCGCGACCATGCCATAGGCCGACCCGTGGAACTGGCGAGGATCGAGCTGAGCGTACTTGGGATGGTCGTCGTCCAGCACCTGCAGCTCGCACATCCCGTGCAGGTGCGGCCGCCCCTCGCCCGGAAACCGGATCGCCAGACCGTTGTTGCCACCCGGCGGCAGTTGAAACTCCAGCCGCGCGACGAAATCCGCGTACTGCTCGGTCGTCAGCAGGTTGCCGCCCTTGCCCGGCCGGCACACAATCGCCGCGTCGCGCACTTCATAGCTGTCGACGTCTCCCTGCCAGCCGCTCAGGTCGCGGCCGTTGAACAGGCTGTGGAAACCCTGCTCGTCGCGCTCCGACAGCAGCCGCGTGGCTTCTTCCGGCGGAATCTCGCGGACAAAGATGTTCCGCCAACGGATCTCGCCGCCGTGCGTCTGCAACTGAATTGGCCCGCGGGCGAACAACGGCCGCTGGCGGTCCCAGTAGTTCTCCATCACCGCGTGATCCACCACCAGGGTGCCGTTCAGCCAGACGCTGGTCCGGTCGCCGACCTGCACGATGCGAAACTTGTTCCACTCGCCGAACGGCTTGTCGGCCAGGGCCAGCGGCAACTGGCCGGGAGCACCCTTGGCGTTGTTGAACAGTCCGCCGGAACCCTTATCGGCGTTGCGATCCCACTTGCCGCCTTCCTTCGTGTAGTCCCAGATCTGGACTTGCGGAGTGCCGCGGAGATAGATGCCGCTGTCCGCCTTGGGAACCGTCTTGTACTCGATCCACAGTTCGATGTCGCCATAGTCCCGGTCCGTGGTCAGGTACGGACCATGGCCGTCGTTGACCAGTTCGTCGCCGTCCATTCGCCAGTGGGCCAGCGTGTCGGTCATCCAGGCGTCGAGTTGCCGTTGCCGCTCCTCGTCGCTCATCGCCGCCAGCTTGCGAGGATCATAGTGCGGCCGGCCGTGCCAGCCGCTCAGGTCGCGGCCGTTGAGCAGCGACTGAAAGCCGGGCGGCGGAGCGGATTCGGCGCCGCTCGCCGGTCGCTTCGGCAAAATGCAAACGGCCAGCATGAAGCCGGCAACCAGCACCATCCTGGCGACTGGCCGCCAGGCGAACGATGGGCGGCTCGGACGGAAGTTGAAACAAGTGGTGATCCGATGGCGTGGCACGGCGGTGCACCTCCCGGCAATTGGTGGTTGACCCGATCTCTCGATTTTAATACTGCCACCGCCCGCAGAAACCGGGACTGGTCCAACTTTTTCGGAATCCGGGCAAGCCGGCGGGTTTCGCCGCTCACAAATCCGGTTTGACGCTGGTCGCGGGCGCGGGTTCAAGCCGCAAACGGAAGGCTCATCACGCGGAGCGTGGCCTGCTAATCACAGGGTGGTTTTGGTCGAGTATTGAGGGTTGTCGATCAGGCTACTTATGTTCCGTACCCATGTTGGAGCTGAATAGCCGCGCAAGCCTCTCCCATCACTTCTGGCCCCCTCCCCGGCTTCCGGGGAGGGGGCCAGAGGGATATCAAGGGGGAGGGCTCGCCGACGCGAAGGCCGTCCAAGTTTCCCTGGGTTGTGACGCCAGGTACCCTCAGCAAAACAACTCAAAAGCTGCACGACCTCGAAGCGCGAGCCAACACAGCGGACGGGGGTGAGTTCCCGATAAATCCCCCCGTGCCGTTTCCTACTCGATGAACCGCCGCAGCAGGACGGCGCGGTCCACGTCGCGGTTCTCGCCGGGGATGTAGCCCACCGGCATCGAGCGGTCGATGATGTAGAACGAGCGGTGCCGGCGCACGGTCCCGCTGTCCTCGCCAATCTCCGGGCCCAGCATGTAGCCGTCCGGATGCGCCGAGATCGCGTTGCTGGGCGGAACCGGGCTGGCCTGCACCTCGAAGTAGCCCACCGTGATCCAGATCGCGAACACGTTCGAATGCGTCGTCACCAGGTTGCTCAGCCGCTGCAACCCCTGATAACGCAGGGCCGGGTTGCGGCGCGTGTCGCGGGCATTGTCCGTGGAGGCGAAATCGAATAGCGGCCGCTTGCTGGCTCCCGTGCCCACGCCCCGCATCAGCGTGGCGTCGATCCCTTCCCGGCGCATCGGCTGCAGCGGCATCAGGTCGGCCGAGGCGGCCGAGCGGAACGGGTCGCTGAAGATCGAGGGGTAGTTGGAATTCAGCGTCGGCCACGACCCGGCGTAACCCTGGCGGCTCTCGAACATCTCGTCCACCGTCGGCGAATTGTTCACGGTCGGGTCCATCGCCGGGAAACCCTTGCTGATCGCTTCCCAGATCCGCGGATCGTGGATCGTGTTGATGTTGATCCGGCCCGGATCGCGGTACCGCGAGATATAGTTGAACGGCGGCGCCAGCCCGTAGTACGTGCCCATGCTGGCGTTGTAGAACGCCTGGGAGTTGTACCACCGCTCGGTGCCCACGAACGGCGAGGGCGTTTCCAGGTAGTCGAAGATGCGGTACAGCTTCGTGCGCTCGTTGAAGAAGTTCAGCAGGTAACGGTACGGCGCCCGGTAGCTGTCCACGTCCTGGTCGTTGTCGTACATCGTGCCGCCGGCCGGATTGAGCTGGATCGTCAGCCGGTTCTCGGAGAACTCGGCCGTCATCCGCGACGCGGGCTCCGCCGGCACGTTCAACAGCTCCAGCGGATTGGCGAACGGCCGGTTGTTCCAGGCCAGCCAGGGGAACGGCCGTTCGCGCGGGTCGCCGATGTACGGGGCCGGCGAATCGTTCGACGTCCGCACTTCGGCCAGCCGGCCGCGGTTGAGGAATCCCAGCGTGTGCTCCAGACTGTAGCGGAAGAAGTTTTCCGCCGCGCCGCCGGCGACCGACACGTCCGGGTAGGCCGTGATCGGCGACCAGACGTTGGCGAACGTGGTCGTCGTCTCGTGGCCGCGCTGCCGCGTCTCGAAATGCGGTGCCTCATCGGGATCCGGGTCCGACGGGTCCCAGTGGACCGGCTGGCCATTGTTGTCCATCGGCCAGCCGCCCGGCTCCTGGTCCTCGCCGTTGAACACGGTCAGGTCGATCGACGCCCAGTCCACCGTGATGTAGGGATTCTCGTTGGGATGCCAGGGTCGAGTGGGATCGGCCAGCCGCTGCAGGAAGGCGCTGCGCACGTTGCTGTACGTCCCGGTCCGCACCAGGCTGCCATGGCGGATCAGCGGATAGTTCCGATTGGGGTCGCTGTCCAGCGGAATGTCCAGCAACTGCGGCGTGCCGGTAACATAGTTCCCGTAGGCGTCGAACGGAATCAACATGGCGTCGTTGGTCACGTTCGGTTCGGGATAGTAGTTGTCCCGTTCCGGCTCGGAGATGTTCAACCCGATCCGCCGCGGCTGGCCGTTGGGCCAGGTGTTGTTGACCCAGTTATTGGGCTTGTCCATGTCCGCGACCATGCTCAGCACGGGCTGGATGTTCGTCACTCCCATGCCGCCCAGCGGATTGCCGGAAGTCCGCGTCCCGCTGGCGTCGAACAATTCGATGCCGGTCAGCGGCGGCATGCCCATCGCGGGACGCAGGTTGGTCATGGTCACTCGCTGCGGCGACGGCATCCACATGCCGGGCGGCCGATCCTGCGAACCCATGTGCGTCAGCGGGCGCGGGCCGATCACCAGGTACTGGCCCGGTTCCAGCGAGCCGTCCCAGGCCGTAGACTGCGGGTTGCCGTTGTTGACGTTCGATCCGCCGGAGTTATAGAACGTGACGTTGGCCTGCGGATGCGACGGCTTGGCACCGCGCACATCGTCGACGAAGCCGTTCATGTCGTCATCCATGCCGTTATTGGGCGTCTCGTTCGGATTGAACAGATCCGTGAACCAGATCACGCGATCGATATGCAGTTCGTTGCCGGGTCCGGTACGGTTGGGAAGCATCGACATCGAGTCGGCGGGCACGCGGTTGGCGAATCGCGGCATGTACGAGGCACTGTCGCGGCGGTTGGTGTACAGGCTGGTCGGCCGGTTGTTCAAGGCCTCCGGATTGCGGGCCGGCGCGTTGGCCGCATGCTGCTCGCTGATCGCGATCCGCCACAATGGATGCTGCAGACCGTCAACGCTGGGCTGCGGATGCACGTAGGCCAGGTTCAAACGCCCGCTGGCCTGGCCCGACGGGGCCACGTGGCTGTACAGGTCCAGCGGCAGCCGCTGGTTGGCGTTGGCCCGACTCTTCGAACGGCTGCGCGTGCAGTACAGCTCGATGTACAGCGAACCCTGCGGCACTCGGAACTGATCCAGATCCGGGTCGTGCAGGTCGGGATCCATCATGTCGAAGCCGCGTTCCCGCTCGTCCTGCGGGTCGATGTTGTTGTCGAACCGGGAGTCCATCACGCGGCGGTCGTGGAACGCCTTGGTCTCGGTGATCAGCACTTCCGGATACTCCAGACCCCAGACCAGCCGGCGCTCGCCGCTGTTATCGTCGTTGGCATCATCCCCCTGGCCGCGTTCGCCGATGTCGTCGATGCCGTTCTGGTTGTCGTCGTCCACGCCGGCGTCGCCCCAGCCCTGGTCGGGGCCCGGACCCACGCCGATCCAGCCGTCGACGCTCCAGCCGTTGAACGGGTTCACGTCGTACTCGAACGGCGTCATGATCCCGTCCGCGTCGCGGAAATCGACCACGTTGACCGCCCACTGGGCGATGCGGCGAGCGGTCAGCTCGCGCTGGTCGGTTGCCGACAACTGCCCGTCTGCGTCGGTAATCGGATGCGGGAAGGCGCTGGCGTCCACCAGGAACATCATCATGCAGTACAGGTGCCGGGCCAGCGCCTGGCGGGGATCGGTCAGCAGCGTGTCGCCGCTGGGACGGAACATGCCGTCCTGGTGCGCCCGCGGTTCGCCGTTCAGATAGTTGATCGGCAGGTTGTTGAACACGCCCGGCGGCAGGCGTTCGGCGTCGAGCCACCATTCCAGCGGTTCATCCACGACCTGGTTGAAGGCCAGGTTGGGGTTGTTCCGCTGATCGTCCCGGCCGTTGCCCAGCAGCCGGTTGATGTTCATCGGCGTGCCGCGCAGCAGTTCGAAGGGGAACATCCGGCGGATCTGCGCCAGCGTTTGAGCCGGCGGCACGCCGCCGGCCTGCAGGCGGGCCTCGATCAGCTTGGTCAGCGTGGCGTCCGCGATCACGTCGTCCGATCCGGGCCAGCCGGCTTCGGACGCATCGTCGTCGGTGCCGTTCATGTCGTCGTCGACAAACGCCACGCCCCAGCGTCCATCGCGCCCCTGGCCGTAGCGCAACTGCGCCTGCCGGAACTCGGTGGGCCAGGTGAAGTTGGGCATCGGGATGTGCGAGCTGTGCGTGGTCACGCTGCGTCGGTTCCGCCAGTTGATCGGCGAGGAACCGTGGAACGTGTTGGGCGCGGTGCGGATCAGGCGGTCGGGCAGTCCCAGCGAATCGACGTCGCTCCACCGCAGCAGCCGTTCCAGTTCGGCCACCGTGTACGGCGTGTCGCCGGCGCCAGTCTCGCCCGTGGTCCGGGCGTTGAGCAGCATTTCGTACGGATCGTCGATCGGATCACCAGGCAAACCCATGTATTGGTAATGCGGGTGCCCGTTATGGTTCAGGGCGAAGCCGCCGATGCCGCGCGTGTCCCAGGGACTGCCGTAGTAGGAGTAGGCGATGTCGTCCGAGCCGGCCGCGCCGGTCTCCTCGATGTTGTCGTTCGTGCCATCGTTGTCGTCGTCGTAGCCGGCGATGCCCGGCTGCCCGTCCAGGCCCAGCAGCCAGCGATCGTCCGGCAGGCTGAGGTACTTGGCCACGGTCAGCGGATCGTCCAGCGTGTTAAACCGGCCGGGCAGCCCGTCGCTGCCATAGCGTCCCAGCAGGATGCGGCCAAACTCGCTTTGCGACACCGTGAACAGCGGACCAAGATTGGTCTCCGCCGGGCCGAAGCCCAGCCCGCGAGGCAATCGCAGCGCGCGCGTCGTGTTGGTGTCGTGCGCCCAGGCGTCGGTCAGGTCCTGCAAGCGGTAGTTGCCGCCGCTGAAGTAGCCGTACGGATTGTTGCTCATCCCCGCCGGGAAATAATGGGCCAGGTTGCTGTGAGCGTTCAGGTTCAGCCGGCCGTCCAGGTCCTCGATCAGAAAGGCGAACAGCGGTTTGTACTTGCGGCCGTCGGGCGACGTCTTGACGGGGAATCCCAGGTCCAGCCAGACGCTGTCCGGGATGCCGTCGCCGTCGTTGTCCACGTCATAGACAAAGAACGTCTCGCCGCTGGGCAGCGTGTACAAGCTGGACAACTGCGAAAAGGCGTCGACGATGGTTGAGTCGGCATTCAGTTCGTCGTCGCTGCCCGGCCAGCCGCGTTCACTCGCGTTGTCCACGATGCCGTCGCCGTCGTCGTCCACGCCGGCATTGCCCCAGTCGCCGTCCGCGCCCTGATTCCAACCAGCGGCCAGCAGTTCGTCCATCAGCCGGTTGCTGCCGGTGAAGTTCGGGTGGTCCCAGGGCATCGGCCGGAAGAAGACCATCCGGCGGAAGTCGCGGTACTGGGCGTTCGACGCGCCGCCCGTGCCGTTGCGGGGCCAGAACACTCGGTAGTTCGACATGCTGTGGACGCGGTTGCGCCAATAATGAACCAGTTCGGGGCGGTGGAACGAGGGGATCAACCGGGCATTGGAATCGCCCAGCAAGTTGGGCGGGACCATCGCCAGGAACATGTTCTGGTAATCGGCCGCGTCCCAGCTCTCGTCCGCTCCGCCCGCGTTTACCGCGTGCCGCGTAGGGCCGCGGTAGGCATTGAAGTGCGGCAAAAAGGCGACCAGCCGCCGGTCCTCGCTGTCCATGCTGCCGGCGGGCACCGTGATATAGGCGTCCAAGTTGGGCGCCGTGCCGGTTTCCACTCGCAGGCCGTGCCCCGTGCCGTTGAACTGCCGGCCGTTGATGATGAACGTCGGCAGCAGGCCTTGCGCCAGGTCGTTCTGCAGATTGCTGATCAGTCCCGCGCCCAGGTCGTCTTCCACGACCAGCCACACGCGATCGTCGCTGTTGTCCCAACCCGCCTCGCCAATGTTGTCCACATCGCTGTTCGAGTCGCCATCGTCGTCGGCATCGGTGCCCCAGTGCCCGTCCGCTCCGCGGCTGAAGAACGTATCCACCACGCGGACGCTGTAGCCGGCCGAACTTCCCGTGAGGAACGTCAGCACTCGGCCGTTGTAGTAATCGTCGCCGCCGGCGCCCAGGCCGCCCGGATTGAGGATCTTGTTGAACGGTTGGAACGGGCTGTCGTAGCCGCTGTCCGGCAGATCGGCGAAACTGAACCGCACGAGCTGCCCGCCGGCTAGAGCCGTGGGAACGCGGCGCTGACCGTTCTCGTCAAAGCGCACGTCCACCCGGCCTACCACGCCATCGTTGCCATACAAATCCTCCAGCAGGCTGTGACCGCGCACGCTGCTGGCGTTGTTGGTGTCGCGCACCGCCTGGTAAAACGCCCGATCCAGGTAGTCCCGCGGATCGTCGTCCCATTCCTTGAACCGCTGACCCGCCTGGGCCGCTCGGCGATACTGCCCGGCCACGATCGCGTAGGTGACGCCGATCAGCACGAACAGCGCCAGCAGGCTGATCACCACCAGCAGCACGATACCCCGTTTGCGCTTGGCGCGGTGTTTCTGTTCGCTGGTCATTGGTCTTCTCTTTCTCTCTCTTCTGTCCCGCAGGCCCCTCCCCAGCCCTCCCCGAAGCGGGGAGGGGGCCAGAGGGGGTTTAGATAATTAGCCGTGCGCTTACCGACCCAGCGTTCTCCGGATTGGACGAGCCTTGTCCGGATTAGACGTGCAATCCCGAAACCGGATCTGGATTGGTCGTCGTTTTGATAAGCACATTCCTCCTAAAATCCTTCTGGCCCAAACCCAAGCTGAAGCCCACCCTTAGAATCCTTCTGGCCCCCTCCCCGCTTCGGGGAGGGCTGGGGAGGGGCTCTTAGCAACTGGACCAAACTCATCCAGTGCTAATCGAATCCTCGCAACTACCTGCTGTATGTCTTCATCCAACTCTTGATTCCGAAACCTGATCACTCGAAACCCGCGCCCTGCCAGCCATTGCGTGCGCTGAGCATCGTGTTGCTGCTCTGCAGGCGACAGATGTTGCGGACCATCCAGTTCCACGATCAGACGATGTGCAAAGCAAACGAAGTCCACGATGTATGCGCCAATCGCGGCCTGACGACGGAACTTCACTCCCAGTTTTTCCGCACGCAGGAAGTACCATAAACACCTTTCAGCTTCCGTTGGTTGGTTACGCAACTGCCTCGCGAAATCGCGCTGTTCCCGGTCGCGGTACATGGTGTGGAACTCTTCAATCCCGCGGGCCCCTCCCCAGCCCTCCCCGAAGCGGGGAGGGGGCCAGAAGGATTTCATTTAATAGTCTGGCCCCGAGTCACAATTCTTACGACCTTCAGTGTTCAGCTTTTAGCGGTTAACTGCCTCGCGAAATCGCGCTGTTCCTTTTCGCGGTACATGGTGTTAGGCTCTTCAGTCCCGCGGGCCCCTCCCCAGCCCTCCCCGAAGCGGGGAGGGGGCCAGAGGGATTTCTATAACTAGCCGTGCGTTTACCGACCCAGCGTTCTCCGGATTGGACCTGCAATCCTCAAACCACTTCTGGATTGGTCCCCGCTTCGATAAGCCCTCTCAAACTGCTTCTTGCTCCAACCCCCAAGCTGAAGCCCACCCTTAAACTCCTTCTTATTCCAACCCCAAGCTGAGGCCACCTCCTTTAAGATCCTTCTGGCCCCCTCCCCGCTTCGGGGAGGGCTGGGGAGGGGCTCTTAGCATCTGGACCAAACTCTTCCAGTGCTAATCGAATCCTCGCAACTACCTGCTGGATGTCTTCATCCAACTCTTGGTTCCGAAACCTGAGCACTCGAAATCCGCGCCCTGCCAGCCATTGCGTGCGCTGAGCATCGTGTTGTTGCTCTGCAGGTTCCAAATGTTGCGGACCATCCAGTTCCACGATTAGACGATGTGCGAAGCAAACGAAATCCACAATGTACGCGCCAATTGCAGCTTGTCGGCGGAACTTGACGCCCAGCTTCTCCGCACGGAGGAAGTACCATAAGCACCTTTCAGCTTCGGTTGGTTGAATACGCAACTGCCTCGCGAAATCGCGCTGTTCCCTGTCGCGGTACATGGTGTTGAACTCTTCAGAACCGCGGGCCCCTCCCCAGCCCTCCCCGAAGCGGGGAGGGGGCCAGAAGGGGTTTATGGTAAGGTCGCGAGTTTCAATTTTCAGTACCCACAACCTTCAACCTCAAGCCTTCCAGCATTCAACCTCACACCTCAAACTTCCACCTTCCACCTTCAGCTTCCCAGATTCCAGAGCGAACTGGTTTCCAGGCGGATGGTACGCTCCTGCACCGAGACGACGCCGGTGACGATGGTGGCACGTGTTGGTGCCACCGGCGGGATGCCGGCCCATTCGGGTCGATCCCAGTCGGCGCCATCCACGGTCACGGTGCGGGTGTAGGCCCAGGGTCCGGCGGCACTGAACAAGGGGCTGGTTTCGGGCACGTCATCGCTGCCAAAGGCGCTGGCTTCGCTGGCGTTGTCGGCCACGCCATCGCCGTCGTCATCCACTCCCGCGCGGCCCCAGGCACCGTCGGGGCCCGGATCGTAGCGGACCACCTTGGCGGCCGTGTTGACCACCCGGTACCAGCGATACGCCGCGCCGTCGGTCAGCGTGGCGCCGGCCAGCATGATCCATTGGTTGGCCTCCAGTTGCAGCTCGGCCGTCAGCCGTTCGTCATCTTCCGAAGTCACGGGACTGGACGGGTCGTACTGGAACCGCGACACCAACCGCACTTCGGGACCGCCCAGGAAGGTCACTCCCAGCAACCGTTCGCTGGCTGGTTCGGTGGGCGAGGGCACCGTGAACGGCGTCTCGACGGCCAGGCTGCTGGCCCGGTCCTTCACGACCACGATCGACAGCGTGTACATGTCGGTGGCGGACTGGCCGCCCTGCGAGTGATTCACTTGCGGAACCAGCGTGGCGAACCAACTCAACCGCCGCTCGGCCAGCCGCTGGCCGACGATGTCGTCCGATCCGGGCCAGCCCAGTTCGCTGTTGTTATCGACCAGCGAATCGCCGTCGTCGTCCACTCCCGCTCGCCCCGGCTCGCCGTCCGCCCCCGGATCGGCCGACGTGTACAGTTGCAATGGTGGCAGCGAGCGGTCGCGCGGCAACTGCAGCGACAGGGCATCGCCCGACGTGAACGCCTGGGCGGCCTGGCCGAGCGACATTGGCACGCGGGGGATGTTGGGAAACCCGCGAATCGTGATCCGGGCCATGCGCGGTTCAATCAGCGTCGGTTCGTAGTAGGGGAACCAGCGCTGCGGCGCGTTGGCCGCGTTGCCCACCGGCGGGAAGTTGGCCGCCACGAACGCCGGGTCGATGCAGAACGATTGCCCGCCGATCGGCGAGAACGTCAGCCCGCTGACCGGGCTGCGGAACCACCAGCCAGAGAAGAACGAGTTGGCCGTGGTGCGCTGGAAGCCGGCCACGCCGTTGGTCTGGCCGGGATGCTGCAGCGGGTAGAAACCGGGCGAGTTGTTGGCCGACTCGTTGGCCGGGAACCACTGGATCCACATGTCGGGCCGCACGTACGCCCGCGTGCTGAACTGTTCGACGGCCGAGCGGTTGAAGTAGGCCGCGCGGTCGGCCGTCACGCCCTGCTCGGCGTACTTGGCGGCCAGCGGCATCAGGGCGATCACGCCCAGCAGACCGATCACCACCACGCCGATCGAGAAGACGACTTCCAGCAGCGTCACACCCGCTCGCCGGCGGCCCTTCGAGATGTGGTACATGGAGCTCATCCGGTTATTGGCCTCCCGCGGTCTGCTTGGTGCGGGCGAATTCGCGGGCTCGCAGCAACGATTCCAGCAGCGTCGGGCTGCCCACGGGCACGGCCTGCCAGCCGTTGGGCGACGAGGTGATGTTGCCGGTCCGCTGGTTGACGGAAATCCACAGCCCGTCGGTGCTGGCCAGGTTCCGATCCACGTTGTTGTTCGTGAAGAACGCCACTTCCGCGACGTTGCTGGGATCGGGCGGTTCGGCCTGCTGGAACTTGTCGGTTTCGCCGATCAGCAGATGGATCGCGCCGGCCGGCAGGAACTGGGCCAGCCGCGACACGCCGGCCGCTTCGCCGCTGGCGTTGCGAGGCACCACGCCGTAGTGCACGCTGCGGATCTCGCCCGTCGGGTGGAACATGATGATCACCGGCTGGTCGTCCAGAACCGGGCCGTTTAAAGGCGACACGGCCGCGCCCGCGTTGTCCGCGCGGAACTGCTGACCGATCGCTCCGATGCCCGAATGGTGCAGGTCGATCGCCGTGCCGGGCGGCAAGCTCAGCGGCGGAGCGCCGGTCTTGGTCGGACCGCGAAAGATTTCGAAGCTGACGCGCGTCCCGGCCGGAGGCACCGGCGGATCGGTCACGAAATAGTCGTCCGACCCCGACCAGCCGCGTTCGCTGAGGTTATCGGTGGTGCCGTCGCCATCGTCGTCCGAGTTGGCCACGCCCCAGCGGGCGTCGAGACCGGGTTGCCAGTTGATGCCCACGCGGAACTCGATGCTGTGCGTGATCTCCGGCGTCAGCGTGGGCACCCACATCGGCCGCAGCATGGGATCGGTCCAGTCGTTGATCGCCACGCCGTCTCCGTTGGCGTCCTGGATCACGAACAGCGGTCCGCGGTTATTGAAGCGAATCAGGTCGCCCGGCCGGACCAGCGTCAAGAGGAACAGGCTGCTGCTATCCAGCAGCAGGTGTTCGACGATGCCGTCGGTCGTGGAATTGTTGATATCGACCGGCGGAATCATGTCGACGGCGACGGCCGCATCGTAGGGCACTCCGGTCGCCCCGATCAGATCGCCCGTGTAGGGCGGAGCGATTTCGGCCAGGAACAGTTCGATGCCGGCCGCCGCGTCGGGCAGGCCGTCGCCATCGACGTCGCCCAGCGTCGAACGTTCGATCCAGACGCCCACGGGCCGGCCCTTCTCGGACGCCATCGCCTGGGCGGTGGCGAAGTAGACGTTCACCTGCCGGGCCGCCTCGCGAATCTTCCGGCCCTGCAGCGCCGGGCGGACAATCGGCAGCGTGACCGCCACCAGAATCACCAGGATGAACACCACCATCAGCAGTTCGACCAGGGTCAAACCGCGGCGCCGGCGATGTCGCGCGGAGCTGCCTGTTCCCGCTGCCTTCATGCCTAGCGCACCTCGATGTAGTGGTTGTGGATGTTGTCAGTCGAATTATCGATGCCGTCGGCGGGTACGGTCTTGGTGCCGACCGGCCAGTCGTGCGACGGCAGATCGGCGCCATACAACAGCAGCAGCGCGCCCGACGTGCGGCCAATCTCGAACTGGTTGTCGATCGCCACATAGGGATCGTTGGGATAGGGTACCTGCGCCCCCATCGTACCCCAGGGCCGCATCGTGGCCGTGTAACGCAGCGGAGCCGGCGCGGCGAAGATCGGTTCGTTCGTGTCGGACAGAATGTCGTAGATCCCGTCGCGGCCGGCCGAGTAGACCAGCGGGAACAGGGCGAACGGGTCGTCCACGAAATAGGGATTGTTGTTGCCGTCGACCGTCCACCAGCGATAGTCGACCTTGAACGGGTCGAGCGGATCGCTGGACGAGCCGGGATCGCTGACCGACGTGCTGCGGTCGTGCAGGTCCGACGGAGAAGCGATGTCGTCCGATCCGAGCCAGGCGGCCTCGCTGCCGTTATCGACTTGCCCGTCCTGATCGTCGTCCACACCGGCAACGCCCCAGGCCAGGTCGGTTCCCGGATGAGCGCTGAAGCCGGCCGGCCAGCGGATAAACTCGATCGGGTGCCCCCAGGCGTCCAGGATTTCGGGCATCCCATCGCGATCCACGTCGCCGATCTCGGCCGCCTTGAAGAAATCCAGCGCCGTGGTGCCGCCTTCCTGCATGTTGGCCAGGATCATATACAGGCACTCGGCCCCTTGAAACGTTTCGCTCCAAACCGCCGGATTGCCGCCCGTGCGGAGGTTCACGAATTCCTGGTAAGTCCGGTGCAGCGCGGGCTGGGAGAGGGTGGTCGGGCCCAGCGGATTCGGATAGGGCAACCAGCGCGACTGCGCGCCGGGCGCGGCCGCCGGATACCAGCGGCGCGGATCGTTTTCGTAGTACAGCAGGGACGGGCCGTCGAAGACATCCAGCCGCCGGTCGGGCAGCTCCATCCGCTGCAGATCGCGCAGCGCGGCCAGCCGCAACTGGGCGGCGATGCGGGCCGTCATCCGCTGCCGGACCTGGTTGCTCGAGTCGTCCAGGGAGACGAAGCTGCTGGACAGGCGCAGCGGCACTGAGCGGGAACGGTAACTTTGCCAGCGGTACGAAAGCTGTTCGTGGATGTGGGCGATCTGCGACCGCGTGCGGCTTTCGCGGGCGTTTTCCATCGCACCGTACATGGCCAGCAGCACGGTGCTGGCCAGGATCACGATGATGGCCACCGCCACCAGCAGTTCCGCCAGCGTGAACGCTTGTCGCCGCGCGGCCCGGTTGCGGATCATGGCTTCTGCCTCACCAGGCTCCGGCCCTCGCTGAAGTTGGCGATGTTGTCCTCGTCCCCCGCGTTGCCCAGGCTCACGCGGTAACCGGCCGCCACGGCGGGCACGTCCAACGTGTTGCCGCTGTTGTAGCTGAACAGGGCCACGCCGAATTCACCGTCCAGACCGGCCGAGATGATCTGGAACCGGTTCCGTTCGGCATAGTACAGATGGTTGCCCGGATTGGTCGCCGTGTCGGCGGCCGGGTTCCGCCGGGGATTCACTTCATCCGTCCGGTAGGGCGCGGCCGTGCCGGGAATCGTCTGGTCCTGCGAGGTCCAGAACGCTCGCATGTAGTCCGTCACCGACCCGCCCGTGGCCGCGGCCGCCACGGCGGGAGTCAGGGTGTACGAGCGGGATTCGAAGTACACGAACGGCGGCCCGTTGTCGCCGTAGGCCGGGTCCCGCACCAGCGCCAGGCCCTGCGGATAGTAGACCGGGAACGGATCGCTGGCGCTGGCCGCCAGCCCGTGCAACAACACCTCGTCGTTCGACAACGGCACGCCGGCCGGATCCGGATTGCCCGACGAATCGGCCAGGTAGATGGCGATCCGGCCGCGGTCGAACGTGAACAGGCCCTCGTTGCGCTCCGGGTTGAGCACGATCTGGCCGGCGGCCGTCTTGAGCAGCGGGCCGCCGGGACCAGTAAATGGGAACCGCGGATCGGTACTCAGCCCGTCCAGCCAGAACACGATACACTCGGCGGCGTCCGGAGCCGGCATATTCCAGCCGGGGACGATTTCGTACGTCCCGTTGGGATAGCCGAACGAGTTGATGTTGGCGGCGGCCGAGGTGGCGGCGGGCGAGATGCGGGCCTGGGGCCAGGCTTTGTTGACGTGCCGCTTGACCAGCTCGATGTCGTAGAAGTTCGGCGGGTAGTCGCCGTGCTTCAGCTTGTAAGCCTCCATCGACTTGTCAATCTGGTTGACTTCCAATGCCACGCGGGTTTCCAGGGCCTTCTTGCGGGCCGCCGCGATGGTCGGAATCAGGATCGCCGCCAGGATCACGATGATCCCCACAGCCACCAGCAGTTCCACCAGCGTGAACGCCGGTCGTCGAGTGGTACGAGTGCGAGTCATTCGAAAGTTACTCCTGATGGGATCCGGCCGGAGGTTGCTCGCAGTCTCGGCACATCGGCGACCCGTCCTACGAGAGAAGGCCACAACCTGGTTTGGATTACGAAAGACCTTGAATCAGTTCGACCAGCGGCAGGAACAGCGAGACGACGATGAAGCCGACGGCCAGGCCCAGGAAGACGATCAACAACGGTTCCAGCAAGGCCATCAAGCCGTCGGTCAGCACGCGGACCTCCTCGTCGTACGTGTCGGCCACCTTGTACAGCATCGTATCCAATTCGCCCGTTTCCTCGCCGACGTCCACCATGTTGATCACGATGTCGTCGATGACGGGGGCGTTCATCTTGAGCAGGTAGTAGCACGAGCCGAGCAGCGCGCCGGCGCCGGCGATCGTGGCGCCCATCTGCACCATGCCTTCGACCGGCAGGACCATGATGACGATGAACGGGCCGCCGCCGAACAGGGCCCAGAACATCAGGGCCACGGGATGAAAACCGGGCCGCGAGGCGCCCTTGAGCGGCCGGGCGATCGTCTCGCCCTCGCGGATCGCGTCGCTGACGTGCGCGTAGATCCGTTCGAACATGGCGTTGCCGGCCGTCTCGCGGGTGATATTCAGTCCTTCCAGGATCGGCACGCCGCTGGCGACCAGGGTGCCGAGCGTGCGGGTGGTGCGGGCCAGGGAGTTCTTTTCGATCAGGTTGCCCATGATCGGCAGCTTCAGGATGAACAGGTCCCAGCCCATGCGGCCGTGCTTGAACTTGCGCACCAGCTTGACGAACAGCCAGGCGGCCAGCGGAGCGGCCGGAATCAGGTACCAGTAGTTGACCACGTTTTCCGAGACGGCGATCAGCAGTTTGGTCGGGGCCGGCAATTCCAGCTCGAACTCCTCGAACATCTTGGCGAACACCGGCACGATCTTGATCATGATGAAGGTCAGGATCAGCACGGCCACCATCACGACCACCACCGGATAGATCATGGCTCCGCGGACCTTGCGGCGCAGCGACTGGGCGCGTTCCATGAAGTCGGCCAGACGCTGCAGAATGGCTTCCAGCGCGCCGCCCGCCTCGCCGGCCTTGATCATGTTCACGTACAGCCGGTTGAACACCCGCGGCGACTTGCTCATCGCCTCCGACAACGTCGCTCCGCCCTCGATCTCCTCGCAGACGTCCTGCAGAGCGTTCTTCAACTTGCCGCCCTTGCACTGGCCTTCCAGGATTTTCAGGCTGCGGAGGATCGGCAGGCCGGCGTCCTGCAGGATGGACAACTGCCGCGTGAAGGCGGTCAGCATCTTGTTGCTGGCCCCGCCGACGGCGAAACCGCGCTTTTTCTTGCCCCCGACCACCGCACCTTCGGCGGCCGACCCCCGCTTCATGGAGATCTTCGTGACGAAGTATCCCATCTGGCGGATGGTGGTTTGAGCTTCCTCTTCGGTGGCGGCATCGATGACGTCCCGGATTTCCTGTCCGGTGGCGTCCATGGCCTCGAATTGAAACGTGGGCATGACTTTCTCTTCCAGCAACGTTTGGCAATCGAACCGTGCGGCGGCCACCGCGGGCCGCCGTTCATTGGATAAGTACGCTCCGCTACTTTCGCGGAGCGAAAGGCGACGATGCTCAGGCCTCCAGAATTGTTTCCCGCACCACCTCGTCGGCCGTCGTCGTGCCGTCGTGGATGAACGACACCCCGGCATCCCGCAAGGTCACCATGCCGTATTTCTGAGCGGTCTTGCGCAGATCGTCGGCCGAGGCGTTACACATGATCATGTCCCGCAGCTCATCGTTCATGATCATCAGCTCGAACAGGCCCACGCGCCCCTTGTAGCCCGTGTTGTTGCAGACGTCGCAGCCGCGGCCGCGAAAGAACTTGCGGCCGTTCAACGTGTCGCGGGTCAGCTCCAACTGGTACAGGATGTCGTCGCTGGGGTCGATCTCCTCGCGGCACTGCGTGCAGATCCGGCGGACCAGACGCTGAGCGAGAATCGCCTCGACCGTGGCCGTGATCAGGAACGTGGGCACTCCCATGTCCTTCATCCGCGTGATCGTGCTGGGCGCGTCGTTGGTGTGCAGCGTGCTGAACACCGTATGGCCGGTCAGCGACGCCTGGACGGCGATTTCGGCCGTTTCCAGGTCGCGGATCTCGCCCACCAGGATCTTGTCCGGATCCTGCCGCAGGATGGCCCGCAGGCAGGCGGCGAAGGTCACGCCGATCTCGGCGTCGATCGGGATCTGGACGATCCCGTCGATATCGTACTCCACCGGGTCCTCGGTGGTGATCAGCTTGTCATCCATCTTGTTCAGTTCGCTCAAGGCCGAATACAGCGTGGTGGTCTTGCCCGAACCGGTGGGGCCGGTGACCAGGATAATCCCGTTGGGCTTCTCGATCACCTCGCGGAAGGCCTTCATCGTCGGCGGGTCCATGCCCACCTTGTTCAGGTCCAGCGAGACGACGGAGCGGTCGAGCACCCGCATCACCACACTCTCGCCAAACATCGTCGGCAGCACGCTGACCCGCAGGTCGACCGGGTGGCCGCCCACGGTCAATTCGATCCGGCCGTCCTGCGGCAGCCGCCGTTCGGCGATGTCCAGGTTGGCCATCACCTTGATGCGGGTCGTGATGGCGAACGCCAGGTGCCGCGGCGGAGGAACCATTTCGTACAGCACGCCGTCGGCCTTGATCCGGATCCGGAACTCGTCCTCGAACGGTTCGAAATGCACGTCGCTGGCATGGTCCTTGATCGCCAGCAGCAGGACCATGTTGAGCAGTTTGCGGACCGGCGCGCTGTCGGCCAGCGCCTCGGCGCCCGTCAGGTCGATCGGCCCCTCGCCGCCGATCGCGGCCGCCTGCTTCTTCAACGACTCGTCCGCCTCCAGCTCGCTGATGATGCTCTCGACACTCTCGCCCGCCGCCGCGTAGTACTTGTCCAGCGCGGCCTTCACGTCCCGCTCGGTCGCCACCACCACGCGGATGTCGTGGCCCAGAAAGGTCCGCAGTTCGTCCTGGATCGTGATGTTCTGCGGGTCGCAGGTGGCCACCGTCAACTCGTTGTCCTCGAACCGCACCGGGATCACCCGGTACAACTGGGCCATCGTCTCGGTGACCCGCGCGATCACGTCGGGAGTCACCGTCATGTCGCCCAGCTCGCAGACCTTCAGGCTCATCTGCTCGGCCAGGGCCTGAGCCAGTTGCTCGTCGGTGATCAGCCCCATTTCCTCGGCGATCTTGCCGAGCTTCTCGCCGGGCTGGTGCTCCTGTTCCTCCAGCAGCATCTCCAACTGGTCGTCGTTGATGAACCCCAGGTCTACCAGAATCTGACCGATGCGCCGAATCGCCATATGCCGCTACGAACCTCGGAAATCAATCTGCACTCGAAGCCAAAACAAAACAAAACGACTTGCCTGCCCTGGTGCTACGTGGACTTGTGGGCCGGACCCACTTCCTCGTCCTCCTCGCCCTGATCATCGAAGATCCCCCGCTTGGCGTTGACGATCCGCTGGGCCAGGTCGTCGGCCCGCTGGGCCTTGGCCAGCGCGTCCTCGACGGTGATCTTCTCCTCCCGCCACAGCTTGAACAGCGCGTCGTCCATCAACTGCATGCCGAACTTGGCCCCGGTCTGGATGGCCGAGTTGATGCGGAAGGTCTTGTTTTCGCGGATCAGGTTGGCGATGCCCGGCGTGACCACCAGCACCTCGTAGGCCGCCACCCGGCCGCCGCCGATCTTGGGGACCAGCGTCTGAGCGACCACGCCGATGACGGCCGTGGAAAGCTGCGTGCGGATCTGATCCTGCAGGTTGCCGGGAAAGGCGTCGATGATCCGGTTGATGGTGCCTTGAGCGCTGTTGGTGTGCAGCGTGCCGAACACGATGTGCCCCGTTTCGGCCGCCGTGATCGCCGCCTCGATCGTCTCCAGGTCGCGCATTTCACCTACCAGGATCACGTCCGGGTCCTGCCGCAGAGCCCGCCGAATCGCCTCGGCGAAGCTCGGCACGTCCACGCCCACCTCGCGCTGGTTGATCGTCGATTTCTTGTGGTAGTGGTAGAACTCGATCGGGTCCTCGATCGTGATGATATGGTGGTCCGTGGTCTCGTTGATGTAGTTGACCAGCGAGGCCAGCGTGGTGCTCTTGCCCGAACCGGTGGGACCCGTCACCAGGAACAGGCCGCGGGGCCGCAGAACCAGCTTCGTCACCACGTCGCTCAAACCCAACTGTTCGGGCGTGAGCATGTCGTTGGGGATCTGCCGCAGCACCATGGCGATGTCGCCGCGCTGCTTGAAAATCGAGACCCGGAACCGGGCCAGGCCGCCAAACGCAAACCCGAAGTCCGAACTGCCCGCCTCCTGCAACTCCCGCTGGCAACGCTCCGGCGCGATGCTCTTCATCAACGCCACCGTGTCCTCGGAGTCCAGCACCTTGGTTTCCAGCTTGCGCATCCGGCCATGCAAACGGAACACGGGCGGCTGGCCCGTGGTGATGTGAATGTCACTGGCCCCCTGCTTGATCGCCGCATGCAACAACTTGTCGATCAGAATCGTAGCCACAATGCACCTGCTGCTCTAAATGACCGAGCGAGAACTGGGTGTGGGCGGTCTCTCGGACAGCCAGGACGGAAAGAAAACCCGCCCGGACCGAACCTGTGGACATGAACCAGCGTCTGTTCCGGCAATCCGCTGGCGGGCGATTATTTGCTCGCCAACCGCCAAACACAAATCGCCGCCCAACCAGCCTCTCGCCCTTGAAACCCCCACAACCCCACCACCAAGGAAAGTATTACTCACCCATCTACGGTATGTCGCCAGGGAGCGGCATCCCCGAACAACCGCCGCCAGCCCGCTCCACTCGGCGTGTCCCCGCCACCGCCGCCACCTTGCTCCAAGGGACCCACCCGCGACCCTGGGAAGCCACTACCTGTGAGCGGTACTGTGATCCCGGCAGATACTAGACGATCACGTCCTGTTCGGTCCGCTTGGCCACTCGATACACCTCCTCCAGCGTCGTGATGCCCCGCATGGCCTTGTCGATGCCGTCGACATAAAGCGTTGTCATACCTTCTGTTATAGCTTGCTTTCGAATATCCACGGCCGAACGAGCCTCGAAGATCATCTCGCGAATCTTCGAATTGACCATCATCATCTCGAAGATTCCCAGCCGCCCGCGAAAACCCTTCTTCTGGCAATATCCGCAGCCTTTGCCTCGAGCGAACTCGGCGTTCTTGGCCGCCTCCAGCGAAATGCCGGCGTCGATCAACACGCTCTCGGGCGGCGTGTACGCCTGCTTGCAGCGAACGCAATTGACCCGCACCAGACGCTGAGCCAGCACGGCAATCACGCTGCTGGCAACCAGGTAACCGGGAACACCCATGTCGATCATGCGCGTCACAGCACTGGGCGCATCGTTCGTATGTAGTGTACTGAAAACTAAGTGTCCAGTCAGTGACGCCTGGATTCCCATCGACGCCGTCTCGGCATCCCGCATTTCGCCCACCAGGATGATATTGGGGGCCTGACGCAACATGGCCCGGATGATGCGCGCGAAATCGAGCCCGATGCTGTGCCGCACCTCGACCTGGTTGATCCCCGGCAGGTAGTATTCGACCGGGTCCTCGGCCGTGATAATCTTGCGATCTGGACGATTGAGCGTGTTCAGGCAGGCGTAGAGGGTCGTGGTCTTCCCCGAACCGGTGGGTCCCGTGACCAGCACGATGCCGTTGGGCCGTTTGATCAGCGACTGCATCTGCCGGAACATGGTCTCGGACAAGCCGAGCTGCCGGACCCCCACTTTGATGTTGTCCTTGTCCAGCAGCCGCATCACCACCGACTGTCCGTGGTTGGTCGGGATAATGCTGACTCGCAGGTCCAGTTCCTTGTCGCCGACCGTCACCTTGATCCGCCCGTCCTGGGGCCGCCGCCGCTCGGCAATGTCCATCTTGGCCAGAATCTTGATGCGGGAGATGATCGCGGCCAGCAACCGTCGCGGGGGGGTATCGCGCTGGATCAGGACGCCGTCGATCCGGTAGCGGATGCGGACCCGATTCTCAAACGGCTCGACATGGATGTCCGACGCGCGGAGCTGCACGGCCTCCTGGATCATGAGCTGAACCAGCCGCACGACCGGCGCGCTGTTTTCGTCCACCACCTCGTCGGCGTGGGCCGAATCGGATTCGGTTTCCGTGAAGTCGATGGCCGTATCGGTGAATTCCTGCAGCATCGAGTCGGCGCTTTCGCCTTCGATCTGCCCGTAGTAGCGGTTGATCGCCTCTTGAATGCTTTCCCGAGTGGCCAGCGCGGTCTCCACCTTGCGGTTCATGATGAACCGCAGCTTCTCGATCGTCTCGATGTCCAGCGGGTCGCTGACGAGCACCTTCAGGGCGTCGTCTTCCTCCGACAGCGGCATGATCGAGTTTTCACGGGCGATCGACTCCGGCACCAGCTCGATCACCGATTCGGGGATCGTGACTTCCGCCAGGTTCACGTATTCCATGCCGTGAAACTTGGCCATCGCCCGCATCACCTCCTCGCCGGTCGCGTAGCCCAGCCGGATCAGACAATCGCCGACCGCCAGGTTCGAATCCCGCGCCATCCGCTCGGCCTCGGACAACTGGTCCAGGCTGATGATGCCCTTGCGGAGGAGAAGGTCGGCGAAGCTACCCATACGAGTCGCCATCTGCAACACCTCAAGTGGAGTACGAAAAGGGGGCAGTCAGGATAAGCCAGAATCGCGCCGCCTGGAAGTCGCGACCGGCGGGCATTTCCGCCTGCGATACCAGGCCGAACGCCCGAGCGAGGCGGAGAACACCGCCGAAGATAACGCCATGACGGATGAAATCATTCTGACTGACGCCGCCGCCACTTGTCAATCAAATGATGTTGCCTCGTGTCGGACCGGGCCTATAATCCCATCCGCCGGCCCCCGATGGTCGGCGATCCGGCCCGTTCGCTCCGCCGGATTCCCCGCGCCAGCCGACATGGAGGTCGCCACCATGCGTCGCATTTCCACCGCCAGGATTCTGTCCACCGCCAGGATCGCGATCTTCGTCCTGTTCGCCCTGGTTGGGCTGCCCGGTGGACCTGGCCAACCGGCCGGTGGCCAGCAGCCCGACACCGCCGGCCAGCAGCCCGGCGAAAGTCACGGCGGGCGCGAGCCCGCGCCGAGCGACTCGGACCACGCGTCAGTGGAATCCCAGGAGGCGATTCGCGAGATTCTGCAGTTGCGGCGGCGGCACGGCACGGTGCTGGCCGGCACCTTGCTGGACCCTGCCAGTGCGCCCGGCTCGGACGCCCGCGATTCCAGCCAGGTGTTTGAACAAGCCCTGAGACAGGTCGCGGTCCGCGCCCAGGACCGCACTCCAACCACGGTTCCAACCGCCGCGGACTCACTCTCGGCTCCTCCGCGGTTGGCCGCCTTCCCGGCCGCCGCCGGTGAGGATCCGCTGGTCGCCGACTTGCGCGACACCAGCCGGCGGCTCGACGAACGGGCGGCCGCCCTGGAGCCGCTGGGGTATTACGACCAGGCCGATCAACTCCGCCGCCTCGCCAGACGGCTGCGGCAAGCGGCTCGCGCCGCCGTCAGTACGGAGCGACTCTCCCCAATCGCTCATCCCAGTGCCGAGGGCCCCGGACCCGATTGAGAAATTGGGTGGAGCGATTGTCCCCAATCGCTCTTCCGGGGCCGATGGCCCCGGACCCGATTGCGAAAAGGGTGGAGCGATTGTCCCCAATCGCTCTTCCGGGGCCGATGGCCCCCGGACCCGATTGCGATAAGGGTGGAGCGATTGTCCCCAATCGCTCTTCCGGGGCCGATGGCCCCGGACCCGATTGGGGAAATGGGTGGAGCGATTGTCCCCAATCGCTCTTCCGGGGCCGATGGCCCCGGACCCGATTGGCAAAATGGGTGGAGCGA
>JAGFJK010000206.1 GCA_024102795.1 Pirellulaceae bacterium | reverse complement strand
CAAAGGCAGCCCCCCTGTATAACCGAAGAAGATACTGCTTCACCTCGTCATAGCTACCTATTCCCTGGCCCCTAATGACTCCGATAGAGCCTCGGTAAGTAGAGATTTTGAGAGACCGGCGGCTCCGCGACCGGCGGCTGGCCGGCGGCGGGAACTCCGGCCGGCGGTTCCTCGGCTGCCGACTCGGCCGTCGCGTTTTCACCCGACTTCTCGATGCCCAGCTTATCCATATCCACCGGATTGTAAATGTAGATCAGGCCCCACAACTCGACGTCCACGTCGTAGGGCGAGCTGTCGGTCAGTCGGGAGCCAGCCGCTGATCCGCCCGAACCACCCATTCCAGGGACACCACCCATGCCCGGAATCCCGCTCATGCCAGGCACGCCGCCTGCCATACCCGGTGCGGAACTTCCGCCGTCATCGGGCATGCCCGGAATTCCGCTCATTCCCGGAACTCCACCCGACATGCCCGGTGGCCCGTCGGCCCCCAGCGACATGCCAACACCCGAACCACCCGCGCCGCCCATGCTGCCGCCGCTACGGCGGCTGCCCGAGGCAGGCGCGGCCGGGCGATTGATGCGTACTTGCCGGATTTCCACTGGAAGGTCGGCGTTGCCAAATTCGGCCAGCAGCCGGTTCAATTTCCGCTGGTCCATGTTGACCCGGATGCGAATCGGCATCCGCTTGGCCACCACCAGGAACGCGCTGGCCGGGTCATCGGACTTCAGGGCGTTGCGGATCTGTTCGCCCGTCAGCGGTTTGAAATCCTTGGGGTCGACGTAGCGATAGTCGGCCGGATCCTGCGAGGGCGCCAGAGGTCCGCTGCCTGCGGCACCGCCCCCTGGGGCACCTGGAATGCCGGAGGCCTTTGGTCCGGAACCGCCGGATGAACCCGCTCCCGGGGCGCCAGATGGCCCGTAGCCACCAGTTGGCAAGTCACCGTCGCCGGGCATCCCGAACACGCCGCCTCCACCCGGCATCCCGGACGACCCTTGGCCCCCGCCGCCAATCCGTTGCACCTGGCCGGCGCGGGCCACCGCGTCCTGGCTGAGATAAATCGAATAGATCCGTTTGATGGCCGCCTGGTAGCGGGCTTCCGCATCCCCGTTCGTCCGCTTGATGATGTGCATCAACTCGGTCAGGGCCCACAGCGTCTCCTGAGCGTACAGCAACTGCAACGTCGTGGGAGCCTGGCTGGGCTGATCGGGCCAACTGAAGTGGTCGTCCAGCAGCAAGCGCTGATTGGCCGGTTCCCACAGCACGACGGGCTCCTTGGGCGTCTTTTGCGCACGGTCGGGCAGCCAGGTGCAACCGGCCGTTTCGGCCAGTTTGGGCAACAGGTAATCGACGTAGTTGCGGTACCGCTCGCGGTACTTGATGTAAATCTCGTCCTTCGGGTCCGTGGGGAATGCGAACCTCTCGATGGGCCACTTGTCGGACACCTGAGCGATGAAGTCGGCTCCCAGTTCCTGCGGCCAGACTAGCACTCCCTGCTGATGGTTCACCTGGGCCAGCCAAGCCTCGTACACTTCCTGGCTGGACTCCCGAATCAGCAAGTCGGTTCCGTCGTGCGAGAATTTATTCGGGTGATTCTGCACCCGAGTGATCTGTTCGCCCGTGCCGAACGCGGAATTGATCGCCGAGATCCGCTCGTCCGTCTGCTTCCTCAATCCCGAACAAGCGACGAACCAGACTGCCAGGGCGGCGACGGTGACGACACCGCAGCAGATCCAGAAATAATGCTGCTTGAGCATCGCCAGGATCTGCTTGGCATCCAGGTTGGCTTTCGCGGCCATCAGTTCGTGCCTCCTCGATTGGTCAGGTTCGCCGCCACCGGTTGCCCCTGGTTGGCTTGCTGCTGCTGCTGCAATTCCTGTTCGGCCTCGCGCGCCAGGCGCTTCTGCTCCAGGCGTTCTCCGAGCAGTTTTTCCTGCCAGCAGAACTGGACCGTGAAGGTGTATTTGGGAGCGGGCAACGTCGGGGGTTCCTCGTTCGCCTTCTTGTCACCAGATCCCGCCGCGCCGCCGGGCACGCCTGGAACTCCACCGGCCCCAACCGCCGGATCGGCTTCATCTGGCATCCCGGGCACCCCGGTACCACCCAAGTCCGCTCCCGGAGCTCCGTCGGGACCGACCCCCGGAATCCCTCCGCCGGCCATTCCAGCCGTCGTCCCCTCGAAATTCGGGTTCGGCTCCTGCCACCGCTTGTTCAACTCGTCGTTCGGCAGCAGGATCGCGTAGCCGATCCCCAGGTCCTTCATCGTGAACCGCTCGGTCAGGCCGTTGCCGATCGGCAGTTCCACTTCCAGGGTCTCCAGCGACCGCAGCAGACTGTTGCGGACATAGGTCGCTCCGCCCGTGTTCAGATCCTCGTTGAAGAAATGGTAGCCCCGCAGCTCGATCACCCAGCCAGGGCCCGTCGGCCCGGTGTCGGCGGGAGACGCGACCGGGTTGTTCGGCCCGCCCGGGACAGCAGGCCCGCCCGGGACAGCAGGCGCATCCGGGACAGCGGGTGCAGCCGTGCCGGCGGGCGCGGCCTGACCAGCCGGGTCGCCAGCGGCACCCGGTTCGATCGCGGCCGGCGGCGGTTCGGCGGGCTTGGATTCCTCGACGGCCGCCAACGTCTGAGCGTAGCGGACCTTGACGTCCTCGGTGTACCAGTCCTTCAGGTCGGGGAAGTACTCGGTTTCCAGGTACTCGACGTTCAGGTTCTTCCGCTGCGTGAACGGCTTGTCCTTGATGTTCGGAATCCGACCCGGCTGATAATCCTCATCCCGCGGCAAGGCATCGTTGACGGCTCGCAGCACTTCCAGCCACAGCAATCGCCGGTCGGCGTTCCCCACGACTTCGTTGCCGATCGCCTTCAGGTGTTCCAGCTTCGCCAACCGCTGCTTGTCGTCGTTCGTGTGCCGGCGGCTCTCGCCGCTGACGGTTTCGATCCGGCCTTGCGCCTGTTTCCAACTCACATCCTGGTTGGTCCGGTCCTCCTGGACCTTGTACCAGGAGTTGTAGTGGAAGAAGAAATTGAACGAGCAGGCCAGCAACAACGCTCCCACCGAGGCCAGGGCCCAGGGCTTCTTGCGGCGAATCAGCCGTTCGGTGATCAGTTCCCGAGGGACCAGGTTGGTCTTCAGGCTGGACATCCCCAGGGCTTGCAGGCACAGTCCGTAGCAGACGCCAAAGGCCAGCACGTTGTCCTTGAACGCCGGCGAGCTGACGACCGAGTCCCCGGACAGGCGATGAAAGCCCTCGAAGTTCACCACTTCGTAACCCAGGTTCTTGCCCAGGTATTGCGTCAGACCCGGCAATTTGACCGTATTGCCCAGGACGATCACGCCGCCGATCCGCGCCTTGCGGTCGATCCCCTGAAAGAACCCGATCGATCGCTGAACCTCGGTCACCAGGTCGTTGAAGATTGGCCGCATCGCCTGGAAGACGGTCTTCGGGTCCTCGGCCTGCCGAGCGTTCCGCTTGAGGTGTTCGGCCTTGGCGAACGTCAGCTTCAGGTCCTTGGTCAATTGCTTGGTGAAGTGGTTGCCACCCAGCGGGATGCTCCGCTGCCAGACCCGGAACCCGTTCGTCACGACCAGGTCCGTGGTGTCGGTCCCCATCGCCAGCACGACCATGGATTCCGGCGGGTTATCCGGATCGAACTCCTCGGCCGACGGCCCTTCCGTGAGGATGTCGAAGGTCACGAAGTTATAGATGCTCAGCGGGGCCAACTGCACAATGTCCAGTTCGATCCCGGCGTTCTGGTAGGGCTTGATCGCCCGGAACACCTGTTCGCGCTTCATGGCGAACAGGCCGACCTCGGTTTCCAGCGCGAAGCCGTCAATCTCGGCCCCGCCGCCCATCTGCTGGTAGTCCCAGATCACGTCGTTCAAATCGAACGGGATCTGCTGGCGGGCTTCGTACTTGACGATGTCGGGGATCTTCTTGGCGTCGACCGGCGGCGGCTTGAAGAATTTGGCCAGGCCGCTTTGTCCCGGCACGCTGATCGCCACCTTGTGGCCCTTGACGTCGTTGCGGCTGAGAAACTGCTCCAGCGCGTCCCGCACCATCTGTTCCGGTTCGGCTTCGGGCTGGCTGAGAATCTTCGGATACTCGATGTAGTCGAAGGCATCGGCCACGACCTTGTCGCCATCGCGCGTGCAGCGGAGGGCCTTGAGTGCACACTGCCCGATATCGATTCCCCACACGCCGGCATTCTTCGCCATGCTGCTAATCCTTCTCGGAATCCGACTGATTGCACTTCCCACGCGTCGTCAGGTCGGTTCCCTCGACCTGGCCGAGCAGCTCCTTGGCACGCCAGACAGCAATGCCACAACACAGATGAGACAGGCTAAACCGCTGCGGAGCCACTGAGACTCTCTGTTCCCATCCCTAATGTAGCGAGCGCCGGCGCCCATTGTCAACAAAATCCAGACCCTAAGGCCAAGTCCCGCGACAGGTTGGCGAAACGGCCACCCCGCGGCCGCGTATCCGGCCGGCGCCCTGCCTCGACTTGCTCCCGCCCGGAAGGTATGGTCAAACTCCGTGACGATCCCTGCAACCGGCATCTTCGCTCCGACCCTCCTTTGCCGTTTCGCATCCGGCCAGCCAAGTAACAAAGTACCGGGCTCATGAAATATCAGGAACTAATCCTGCTGCTGCCTTGCCACAGCCTGGAAGATTTCCCGACGCACCACGACGGCGACGATGCCGAGGGGTTGCTCGCCGCCTGGACCGCGCTCTGGCATCCGGCCCTGCTGGACGCCGCCGGCCAGGGCCCGACCTGGTACCGGGCCGACGACCCGCCTCAGGAACTGGCCGACCGCCTGGTGGTCATCCCCTCGGTCAGCTACTCGCAGTTGCCCACCGGGTTCGCCCAGCGAGCCAAGGCGGCCGGAGCGTGCGTTGTCCGGCGGCCGTCGGGGCGGAACCAGGTCTTGAGCGAAGCGCTGGCGGAGTTGGACGGGGGAGATCGCGGCGTGCCGGACGAGCTGGTCGCCGACTTCCTGGCACTGGGGTACTGCCATTTGCAGGTGGAGCTGCTGACCCGGCAGATGCGCTATTCGAGCAGTCTGGACGAGCTCCATTTCCGCAACGAATTGATCGCCGGGGCGGCGGCGGCCGTGGACGGACGGATCGACGAGGCCCACGACAAACTGGCCGCCTGCTTCGATCTGCTGGCCGAGGAACGTGACCGCTACTACAGTGTCGACGCATTTCTTCTGGACCTGGTGCTGGTGGCCGAGGCGACGCTGGGGCCGCGACTGCAAGCCGAATTGCAGCAGGCCACGCCGGTCAATTTTCTGCTGCCCGCCGAAGCTTTACGCCGCATGGCCAGCGACGAACCGCAGACGCTGGCGCTGTTGCGCGAGGCCCTGGACGCCGGCCGCGTCGGTCTGGTGGGCGGCGAGGCGGTGGAGCAGCGGCTGCCCCTGTTGGCACCCGAATCGGTGCTGGCCAACGTGCGGCGCGGGCTGGCAGTCTACGAAAGCCTGCTGGGCCTGCGCCCACGCGTCTTCGGCAGGCGGCGATTCGGCCTGGTCCCCTTGCTGCCGCTGCTGCTCACCCGACTGGGCTTCCAAGGCGCGATTCACGCCACGCTGGACGATGGCCGCTTCCCCGAAGGCGGGCAAGTGAAAATCCGCTGGGAAGGCAGCGGCGGCGCCGTGATGGACAGCGTCGGCCGAACGCCACGCAACGCCTCGCAGTCGGCCACGTTCCTGGGGTATGCCGGGCGGCTCGGCGAGTCGATGGACATGGACCACGTGGCGACCGTGTTTCTGGCCCACTGGCCTGGCCAGGCACGCCCCTGGCTGGGCGACCTCCGCCGCGTCGCCACCTTCACATCGGCCCTGGGGCGGCCGGTCACGGTGGAGCAGTATTTCAAGGATACCGACCTGGCCGGACACGCCGACCGTTTCGAAGCCGACCAGTATCGCTCGCCCTACCTGCAGCAGTCGGTGATCCGCCGCGAGGAAGACCCGATTTCGACCTGCATCCGCTACTGGCGGCGGCGAGTCCAGGCCGACAGCCTCCAGGCGCTCGACACCCTGGTCCGATTGCTGCAAGGCGAGCCGCTGCCGGGTCTGGCCGAACTATCGGCCGAAATCGATGCCGCGAGCGAACTGGCGGACGTGCCGGGACTGGATGAGCGGCTGGCGGGCGCCAGCGACGAGGCCGCGCGGCGGTTGGCCGAGCGACTGCCGCGAGACAACGCTCAGACCCGCCCCGGCTACCTGGTCTGCAACCCGCTGGGCTTCGTGCGGCGGGTGGCGTTCGAGGCACCAGGCTTGCCCGGCCCGCCCGAAGTCGAACGGCCGGTCTACGCCGCGGGCACGACGGACCAGCGGACGCACGTGGTGGTCGATGTCCCCTCGATGGGCTTCGCCTGGGTTCAGTCGGCCGATCAACCGGCGCGGCCCGGCCGCAAGGAAGCCCTGCCGCTGGCCGACGAGGGCCTGCTGCGGAACGAATTCTTCGAGGCCCTGATCAATCCCCAGACCGGCGCCCTGCAGTCGATCCTGGAGTACCAGACACGCGGCAATCGCCTCTCCGCGCAACTGGCTTTCCGCACGCCGCGGCCGGACGCCGAACGGCGCGGCGAGTCGGCCGTGTACTCGGTGATGGCGGCCGACAGGGTCGCCGTGGTGGCGTCCAGTTCCGTCTACGGCGAAATCGTCTCCGAGGGCCAACTGCTGCTGCCTGGCGGCGAACCGGTCGCCGGCTTCCGCCAGCGGTTTCAGATCTGGCGGGGCAGCCGGGTGCTGCGGATTGAAATGGAGCTCGACCCGCGGCAGGAACCCAAGGCCGACCCGTGGAATTCGTACTTCGCCTGCCGCTTCGCCTGGGCCGAGGAAGCCGCCGAGGTGACCCGCACCATCAATCAGACCCGGCAACCGGTGGAGAGCAAGCGTTTCGAGGCGCCCAATTACATCGAGATCGAGGACACGCGGGGCCGGACGGCGATCCTCACCGGAGGGCTGCCCTACCATCGCCGGCACGGGCTGCGGATGCTGGACAGTCTGCTGATCGTCCGCGGCGAACGGCAGCGGCGGTTCGAAATCGGCATCGGGATCGACCTGCCTCAGCCGATGCACGAAGCCCTGGCGCTGCTGGCGCCCCCCGCCTTGATTTCGCAGACCGCGGCCCCGCCCCGCCCCCAATCCAGCGGCTGGTTGTTTCACATTGACGCCCGCGGCGTCCTGGCCACGCACTGGGAACCGCTGCTGGAAGAGCAGCGAACCGTGGGCGTTCGCGTCCGCCTGCTGGAAACCGCCGGCCGAGCCGCCCGCTGTCGCCTGCGGTGCCTGCGGCCCGTCGAGTCGGCCGAGCAACGGGATTTCGAGGGCAAGTCGCTCGGCAACCTGCGGGTGGAAGGCGACGCCGTCCACCTGGAGATCGCCGCGCACGAGTGGTTGGAAGTCGAAGCTCGGTGGAGACCGTGAAGGCCCGCCCATGATTGTCACGATTGATGGTCCGGCCGGCGCGGGCAAGAGCAGTCTGGCCCGCGACCTGGCCCGAAAGCTTGGGTTTCGCTTTCTCAATACGGGCGCCATGTACCGGGCAGTCGTCCTGGCCGCGCTGGAGCGCCAAGTGCCCTGGGACGATCAGCTCCAATTGGAACAACTGGTCGACCAGTTGCAGTTGGAATTCCGCGACGAGACGGTGCTGATCGACGGCCGGGACGTGACGGACCCAATCCGCTCGCCCGAGGTCTCAGCGGCAATTCACTTCGTCGCGGACAACGCTCGGATCCGCCGGCGGCTGATCCAGTGGCAGCGGGAATGGGCCGCCTGCGGCGACGTGGTGACCGAAGGTCGGGACCAAGGTACCGACGCCTTCCCGGATGCCGATTGCAAGATCTTTCTGATTGCGTCGCCTGAAGTCCGCGCCGAGCGGCGGTGGAGGCAACTGCGGCAACAGCAGCCGGACCTGACGCTGGAGCAGGTGCTGGCCGACCAGCAGTTGCGGGACCAACGGGATATCGATCGACCGTGTGGCGGCCTCCGTGAACCCAAGGGCTCCTTCCGGGTCTCGACCGACGAAATGTCGCTGGCCGAAGCTGTCGATCATGTGGCGCGGATCGTACTTGAGATCCAGGCTCGCACGGCGCACGAAGCCTGATTGGGCAGCCCCAGTATTCGATTGAAGTATGGCCCGAAGTTTGTCTTGGAACCTGGCATCCTCGCTCCAACCGGGTTTGTACGTCTCCCAGTTCCTCCAGATCCCTGCGTCCCAGATCCCCTCCCACTGATACCAGCATGGCTGCCCGACAGACTCAGAACGCCGAGCGGAGGCCGTGGTTCAAACGGGCCGGTTATTCGGCGATCCGGATCCTGGCCCGCGTAACCGGGTTGCTGCTGTTTCAGATCCGGGTCGCCGGCAGGCAAAACTTTCCGGCCACCGGCGGCGGCCTGGTCTGCTCGAACCATCAAAGCGTGCTCGATCCGGTGCTGGTGGGGCTGTGCTGCGACCGGCGGATGAACTACCTGGCCCGCCAAAGCCTGTTCCGCTACCCGCTGCTGCGGATGTTGATCGACTTTCTGGACGCCATCCCGATCGACCGCGAGGGGTCGGGACTGGGGGGGCTGAAGGAGACCTTGCGGCGGCTGAAGCGGGGCGAGCTGGTGTTGATCTTTCCCGAAGGGACGCGGTCGGCCGACGGGCGGATTTCGGAGCTCAAGCCGGGCTTTTGCGCGCTGGTCCGTCGCGGGCAGGTGCCGGTGATTCCCGTGGGGATCGCGGGCGCCTACGAGGCCTGGCCGCGAGGCAGTCGCTGGCCCCGCCCGCAGCGGATCCGGATCACGGTGGGCGCCCCGATTACGGTGGACCAGGCCGCGGGCTGGACCGACCAGCAGCTCGTCGCCGAACTGGCTCGTCGGATTCGCGATTGCCATGCCCGCAGCCAGCGGCAGTCGTGAAGTGCGGCGGCCTGCCAGACGGCGAAGCCTGGAACGGGCCGGCCTGGCAAGCTGGGATGACTCGCCCCGCCAGCGCCGGCAGTCGCGGTTGCCTGACCGCGGCCGCTTTGATAAACTCGCGGGATTATCAACGCCGGACCGCCACGGTGGCGGTGCCCTCTTAGCGCACTTTGAGTGGAAGTATGGTCAACCGCAATCTCATTCGCAGTTTGGAAATCGACTCCGATCTCGACGCCTTGTACGACGCCGCCATGTCGGGCGCGGCCGAGACAATCGTCGAGGAAATCGAATCGGAGCAGGATTTTGACGTCAACAAGATCGTCGAGGGGCGGATCATCCGCATCGACGGGGACACGGTTCTGGTGGACGTGGGCTTCAAGAGCGAAGGCACGATTCCCCGCAACGAGTGGGAAGACCACGAGGAGCCGCCCCAGGTCGGTCAGCGCGTGCAGGTGCTGATCGAGGACGTCGAGGACGAGATGGGGGTGGCCGACGATCCGTACGGCATGGTCAGCCTGAGCAAGCGGAAGGCCGAGAAGATCCTGGTCTGGCAACGGATGATGCAGGAGATTCAGGAGGGCCAGGTGGTGACCGGCACGGTCACTCGCAAGATCAAGGGCGGCCTGCTGGTCGATATTGGCGTCAACGTGTTCCTGCCGGCCAGCCAGGTGGATATCCGCCGGCCCGGCGACATCGGCGACTTCATCGGCCGCGTCGTGCAGTGCGAGGTGCTGAAGATCGACGAAGCCCGGCGGAACATCGTCGTCAGTCGCCGCAGCCTGATCGAGAAGCAGCGGCAGGAGGACCGCGAGGCGCTGCTGCGGGAACTCGAAGTGGGCCAGGTCCGCAAGGGGATTGTCAAGAACATCGCCGAATTCGGCGCGTTCGTCGACCTGGGGGGCATCGATGGCCTGCTGCACATCACCGACATGAGCTGGGAGCGGATCGGGCACCCCTCGGAAATGGTGTCGATCGACCAGGAAATCGAGGTCATGGTACTGCACATCGACCGCGAGAAGGAAAAGATCGCCCTGGGGCTGAAGCAGCGCCAGGCGAACCCCTGGACCGACGTCGAGCGGAAGTATCCGGTCGGTTCGAAGATCCGCGGCGAAGTGGTCAACGTGATGAGCTACGGGGCGTTCGTCAAACTGGAACCGGGCATCGAGGGGCTGGTGCACATCAGCGAGATGTCCTGGACCAAGCGGATCAACCATCCCAGCGAACTGGTCAACATCGGCGACGAGATTGACGTGGTCATCCTGGGCGTGGACAAGGAAGGCCAGCAGTTGTCGCTGGGCATCAAGCAAACTCAGGAGAACCCCTGGACCCGCGTGGCCGATCGATACCCCGTCGACAGCGAGATCACGGGCAAGGTCCGCAACCTGACGAACTACGGCGCGTTTGTCGAGCTGGAGGAAGGGATCGACGGGCTGCTGCACGTGTCCGACATGTCCTGGACGCGGAAGATCAGCCACCCCAGCGAAATGCTGGAGAAGGGGCAGGAAGTCCGCTGCCGGATCCTCTCGGTCGATCAGGAACGGCGGCGCATCGCCCTGGGTCTGAAGCAACTGGACAACGACCCGTGGGCTCACGACATTCCCCAGAAATACCAGCCCGGCCAGGTGGTTTCGGGCACGGTGACCAAGATCACCAACTTCGGCGTCTTCGTGGGGCTGGAAGATGGCCTGGAGGGGCTGCTGCACATTTCGGAGCTGGCCGACCACAAGGTCGAGAATCCCGAAGAGATCGTCAAGGTGGGCGACCAGATCGAGGTCAAGATCCTGAGGGTCGACACGGAGGACCGCAAGATCGGCCTGTCGCGCAAGCGAGTGGAATGGGCCGAGGAGGAATCCGGGCCGGCCGAATCCGGCGGGTCGTCCCAGCCCAGCTCTCCGCGGACCCCGGCTACCGAATTGAAGGGTGGTTTGGGTTCTTCCGGACCGTTGATTGATGTCAGCGGGAAGGATTCCAGCGACAACAACACCTGACGCGGCGCCGGACCTGGCGCCGGCCGATAATCAGTCAAATACGACCGACCCCGCCGGGTTGAACCGGCGGGGTCGGTCTTTTCCGCACGGGCTCTACCGCGGGCATATCTGTCGCAGTTCCACGCAATTCCACGAGTCTGTAGCGACGCGGCGGTCGGAGTCGATAGTTCCCAAAGTGCTGAACGGGAAAACTTCGCTCCTTGCCGGGGAACCGCCGCCGATGTCAGACTGCAGCGTGAACGCCGACCAGCCGGAAGACGAGTTTCCCGCCGGCAACCGCCGTCGCAGGCCGGGCTCCAGCCTGCAGACGCCGCTGGAAACATACCTCCGCGAAATCAACGAGACGGCCCTGCTGTCGGCCCAGGACGAACACGATCTGGCTCGGCGGATCAGCGACGGTGACGTGCGGGCCCGCGACCGCATGGTGCGGGCCAACCTGCGGCTGGTGGTCAACATCGCCCGCGGCTACACCGGCAAGGGCCTGGGGCTGCAGGACCTGATCGAGGAAGGCAACCTGGGTCTGTTGCGGGCCGTCGAGGGATTCGACCCCTCGGTAGGCACGCGCTTCAGCACCTACGCCAGCTACTGGATCAAGCAGTCGATCAAGCGGGCCCTGATCAATTCGGCCAAGACGATCCGCATCCCCGCCTACATGGTCGAACTGCTCTCGAAGTGGCGGCGAGCGAACACGCGACTGGCCGACGAACTGGGCCGGACGCCGACGCACGAGGAGATCGCCCGCGTGCTCGGCCTGCCCAAAAAGAAATTGCCGATCATCAAGAAGGCGATTCGCATCTATAACTCCACGCCGCAAACCGACCAGGCCGAGGCTGGCTGGTCGCTGGGCGAGATGATCATGGACGAGCGGTTGAAGTCGCCCGAAGAGGAACTGGTGGAAAACGACGCGATGAAGCACGTCCTGCACATGCTGGACAAGATGGATCCGCGCGAAGCCACCGTCTTGAAAATGCGTTTCGGACTCAACGACTCGCAGCCGCATACTCTGAAGGAGATCGGCGAGCGGCTGGGTCTGACGCGCGAGCGCGTGAGGCAGATCGAAACCGAGGCCCTGGGCAAGCTGGCCGAGGGTCTGCGGGAGCCCGGCCTGCGTGCTCGCCGCTCGCTGGCCTGAGCGGCCGCGGTGCGGGGAAAACCGCAGCGCCGAGGGATCGGGCCGACGAACTGAGGGGAACGTCGGCGCGGTTCGCAAGCGCTGCGGTTTCCCCGCGCTTCACCGCAGTTTCCGCAGCACCGTCGGCAGGATGCCTCCGTTGCGGTAGTAATCCACTTCCACCGGCGTGTCGATCCGCACTCGAGCCGGGAACTGCCGGCCGCTGCCGTCGGCGCCGGTGACCCGCACCTGCAGGACGCTCCTCGGCTGCAACTGGTCGTCCAGGTCGATCTCGAACAGTTCCTCGCCGGTCAGCCCCAGATCCTGCCACGTCTGGCCGTCGAGGAACTCCAGCGGCAGGACGCCCATGCCCACCAGGTTGCTGCGGTGAATGCGTTCGTAGCTGGTGGCGATCACCGCTCGCACTCCCAGCAGCGCGGTCCCCTTGGCCGCCCAGTCGCGGCTGCTGCCGGTGCCGTACTCGCGGCCCGCCAGAATCACCAGCGGCACGTCTTCCTGCCGGTATTTCATCGCCGCGTCGTAGATCGTCATCTGCTCGCCGTCCGGCAGGTGGCGAGTCCAACCGCCTTCGGTGCCCGGCGCCATCTGGTTGCGGATGCGGATGTTGGCGAACGTGCCCCGCAACATGACGCGATCGTTGCCGCGCCGCGAGCCGTAGCTGTTGAAATCGACCGGCTGCACACCGTGCTCCATCAGGTACTTGCCGGCGGGACTGTTCTTGGCGATCGATCCGGCCGGCGAGATATGGTCGGTGGTCACCGAATCGCCCAGCATCGCCAGCACGCGCGCCCCGCGAATCGCCTGGACGGGCCGCACCTGGGCCGTTACCTCCGACAGGAATGGCGGCTCCTGGATGTACGTGCTGCTCTGGTCCCAGGCGTACAGTTTGCCCTCGGCCACCGGGATCTGGTTCCACATCTCGTTCGAGTCGAACGCATGCCGGTACTGCTGCTCGAACATCTCGGGCGTCACGCACTCGGCGACCACCCGCTGGATCTCCTCGTTCGACGGCCAGATATCTTGCAAGTACACCGGACGGCCCTGCGGATCCTGGCCCAACGGCTCGCGGACCAGGTCGATATCGGTCGTCCCTGCCAAGGCGTACGCGACCACCAGCGGCGGGCTGGCCAGATAGTTGGCGCGGGTCAAGGGATTCACGCGGCCTTCAAAGTTCCGATTGCCGCTCAACACGGCGGCCGCCACCAGGTCGCCCTCGGTGATCGCCCGAGCCACCGGCTCGGGCAGCGGCCCGCTGTTGCCGATGCAGGTCGTGCAGCCATAGCCCACGGTGTCGAAACCAAGCTGCCGCAAAGCGCCCGTCAATTCGGCCTTGTCCAGGTAGTCGGTCACCACGCGGGAGCCAGGGGCGAGGCTGGTCTTGACGTACGGCTTGACCCGTAGCCCGCGCTCCACCGCCTTGCGCGCCAGCAGCCCGGCGGCCAGCATCACCGACGGGTTGCTGGTGTTGGTGCAACTGGTAATGGCGGCGATCACCACGGCGCCATGAGCGATCTCGACGCCGGAGCCGTTCTCCTGGACCACCGCCGTGCGCGACAGCGCGGCCTCGGACAGCTCGAACCCCCGTTCGGCCACGGGAGCCCGCAGCGCGCGGCGGAAGTTCTCCTGCATCTTGGCCAGCGGCACGCGGTCCTGAGGCCGCTTCGGTCCGGCCAGCGAAGGTTCCACCGAGCCCAGGTCCAGCCGCAGGCACTTGGTGTACACGGGCGGTTCGGCGTCCGGGCCGCGGAAGATGCCCAGCTCGCGCGTGTATTGTTCCACCAGTGCTACCAGCCGCTCGCCCCGCCCGGTCCGACGCAGATAATTCAGCGTCTCGCCGTCCACCGGGAAATAGCCCATCGTCGCGCCGTATTCCGGCGCCATGTTCGCGATGGTCGCTCGATCGGCCAGCGGCATCCGATTCACGCCGTCTCCGAAGAACTCGACGAACTTGCCGACCACGCCCTCCTTGCGCAACTGCTGGGTGACCGTCAGCACCAGGTCGGTGGCGGTTGAACCGGCTGGCAACTGGCCGGTCAGCTCAAAACCGATCACCTCCGGCAACAGCATGTAAAGCGGCTGGCCCAGCATCACCGCTTCGGCTTCGATGCCGCCCACGCCCCAGCCGACGACCCCCAACCCGTTGATCATCGTCGTGTGGCTGTCGGTTCCCACCAGCGAATCGGGAATCGCCACCAGACCCTGCTCATCCCGGCGCAGGAACACACCCTGAGCCAGATACTCCAGGTTCACCTGGTGCACGATACCGACATTGGGCGGCACTACGCGAAAGTTGTCGAATGACCGCTGCCCCCACCGCAGAAACTCGTAACGCTCCCGGTTGCGCTCGAATTCCAGGTGCACGTTGTAATCCAGCGCGTCGAGGCTGCCGAAACGATCCACCTGTACCGAGTGGTCAATCACCAGGTCGACCGGCACCAGCGGGTTGATCTTCGCCGGATCGCCTCCCAACCGGTCCATCGCGGTCCGCATGGCGGCCAGATCCACGACCGCCGGCACCCCGGTAAAGTCCTGCAGCACCACGCGGGCCGGCAGCAGGGGAATCTCAACTTCCGCCGGCGATGACGCCTGCCACGCCGCCAGGTTCCGCACGTCGTCGGCCGTGACCACGAACCCGTCGCAGTTGCGCACGACCGCCTCGAGCAGCACGCGAAGCGAGTACGGCAGGCGGGAGATCTGTCCCAGCCCTTGCTCTTCCAACCGCAGGATACGGTAGATGCCGACCGGCCCCTGGTCGGTCTGCAGCGTATCGCGAACACCAAATGGATCGCGGTTCGAACGATGGTCGCTCATGGCGTGACAAGTCCCCTGGGGTAGCTCGCAAGAATCCGGCACACGGGAAAACGGGCGTTTTCCCGGCAATTAACCGGCTTTCGCTCGGATTCTAGCGAATTTCCCAGGGTTTGTCTGCGGGCCGTCAATCCCACCACCAGCGGTCGGCCGGCAGTTCGCTCACATCGATGGTCTTCCGCAGTTCGGCCAGCTTGCCATCTTCGTCGGGCAACATCCGGTCGGTCGCCAACGCCTCCGTCGGAACGATGTTCACACCACCACCGATCGGCGTGTACAACCGGTTGCCCTTCCAGACCGCGTTCACCGCCGACTCGACCTGCTTGGGCGTCGTGTATCGCTCGCACGGACAGACCTGCTCGTCGGCGAACACGGCCATCCGCCAGTTCGACCGGCCGTAATAATCCTGCTGCTGCATGAAGGCCGCGGCGATCGACAGGTCGATCAGGTTCCGCAGGTGAGCGTAAGCCGGTTCCCGGGCCGCGAGTTCTTCGTACCGGGCCGTGAACGCCTCCACAAATTTCTTGCTGGCGCCCGACGACTGGCCAACTTCCATGCGCGTCCCGTCGGCTTGAACCACTTCGTCCGCACCGGCCAACTTCACGCCCAGACCCACCAGTTCCATCGCCAGACCGTCGTCGCTGGCCCGGACGCATTCGTAGTGCGGCACGAAGAACCAGCGGACCAGCGCGTTCTTGGGCGGCCGCGATTCCAGCTCGACATAGGACGGGATCTTCACCTCCGGCCGCTCCAGACCGATGCCGATCATCTTCATGCGGTAATCGGTCCCTACCATCACCTTGGCGAACCGCGTCTGGGGCGACACGCCTTGAATGGTCACCGTTTGCATGCCCAGGCTGCGCTTCAAGCCATCGACCAGCAGATTGGTCTGGCCGGGCGTGATCTGCCGGCCCACTTGCTTGAGAAACTCCTGCAGTTGCGCGATCCCCTGCTGAGTGGGATCAATCGAACAGCCGATGACCTTGGCCGCTGGCTGTCCCGGCGGGAAGGCCCGCATGGCAACAATCAGGTCCTCTAGCAGCAGGCTGGGCCGCAGGGTGTCGACGCCGCGGACTTCGCCCTCGGCGTCCATGAACATCGGCTCCGCAGGCCCGGCGATCACGATGTCGTCGATTTCGGGCATGTAGAAGACGTATTGGATACGGGTCAGGCCCGCCAGGAACCAGACGTCGGCATTCACTCCCTTGTTTTCATTCACCTGCCGAGCCACGGCGGCTTCCAACCGCTTGAGGGCCACCTTGCGCAACGGGCTGCGTTTGCCTTCCCGGACGTCGGGCGATGTCTTGGCCGCCAGCAGACGCTGCTGGGTCAGCCGGCCGGTCGGATCCTGCTTGACCCGCTTCAGCACTCCCTCGGCATCGACCACCACGCCGGCCCCGGCCAGGTTGCCCAGCCCGCCGCCGCCGCCGCCACCACCGCCGAGTACG
>JAGFJK010000131.1 GCA_024102795.1 Pirellulaceae bacterium | reverse complement strand
TGTGGGGCGGCGGGGCGGGCAACCAGCGGGCCGCGGCCTGGGCTGCACCCTCGGATACCCGGCAGGTTCAGCATGTCCAATCACCCGCCGCAGCCGATCCGACCAGCGTCTCTGGCACGGCGGCCGCCCTGCTCGAACCGGCCAAGTGGCAGGTCCGACCGATCGAGCGGATCCGGGTGGGCGATCGAGTGTGGGCGGCGGACCCGGAGTCGGGCCGTGCCGCCTGGAAGCGGGTGGTGCGGGTGTATCATCGGCAGTCGGATCATCTGCGCCAGTTGCGGATCCAGGACGCTGGCGGCGACAGCTCGCGGTTGCTCGAAACAACGGACGACCATCCGTTCTGGGTTGTCGAGCGGGGGTGGACCGCCGCGGGCGCGTTGCGGCCGGGCGATCAGTTGCGACAGGTGGACGGGAAGACGGCCCATGTTGTCGGGACCGCACGGCGTCCCGTTACGGACGGCGTCCCGGTGTTCAATTTCGAAACTGAGGACCTGCACACCTACTTTGTCTTGGCCGACCGCTCGTCCCAACCGCTGCTGGTCCACAACTGCGATCCGGCGTCACTGGGCAAGCTTTATCACTACACGGGTGCCGACCCGGCGCGGATCATGGAACGTGGGTTGCGCCCGGGTGCCTCGGGTAAGGTCTGGCTGACACCCAACGGTTCGCTGACCCCCACGCAGGCGCAGCTCGACCTGGCGATGCCTCCCAATCGCGGCCTGCCGCAGCACCTGCTGGAAATCGACGTCAAGACGCTGCGCGAGTTGGGGATCGAAGTGCCCCAGGCACAGCGTGTGGGGCGGCAGTATAATCTGCCTGGCGGCGACCTGGAGGTGCCTATCCCGGCCAGCATTCCGCCGCGGGCGATACGGCCGATTCGCTGACCGGGCGGGGCACCCTGGTGGTTGGCGGTTGGAAGGGCTTGATGCCCTTGGTTGCGTGACACGCCGGTTGTAGTGTACGAGGGACGCGGGATTCCGCCAGGGGCTCCCGCTCCCTCATTTTTCAGCCTGATCGCTATCGAAGGCCCATATCACCTCGCAAGGAGATTCCTCCATGAGTAAAGACGACATCCTGGCCATGTTGGCGTCGGATCTGAACGATCCGGGCAGCCAGAAGTCAGGCGAGTATCTCGAAGAGCACGTCCTGCGGCAGGCCCGTTCGGCCGTGGCCTCGGACCGCGTTGGTCTGGTGGAGGCGATGCGCCAGTGGCTGGAGTTGCGCCGCGAGCCGGAGACGATGCTGGCGGTGAGCGTGGCTGAGGAAACCGAACTCCAGGAACTGGCGCCGGACATCGACCGCTTGTTGGCGGAGGTCGTGGCGGGGCAAGTGTTCCAACCCTACTATGCCGACGCCCTGCGCACAGCGGTCGCTCGGCTGCGGGACTGACCGCGCTGACGACTTCCGGAGGAAAGCCTCGGCATGGATGCTCGCTTTCGTCGTGGCGAAAAGCGACGATGGCACTGCTTTCGCGGAAAGGCTGGGATTTTGTCTCGACAATGAGAGTCATGAGTGGCTTCCCGATCTGGGAGTGCTGGCAGGTTGTGGTCAAGGGCCGATTCTTCGTTTCTCAACCAGCGGGCTGTATATGATTTTCTGGTGATCAGTATTCGATCCCGGCAGATACACATCGTTCTGGCTCTTTCCCCGAGGAGAGATCGTGCGGCTATGAAGTTGTTTTGCTGAGGGAACTTGGCGTTACAAACGAGGGAAACTTGGACGGCCTCCGCCTCGGCGAGCGTTTCCCCCTTGATATCCCTCTGGCTCCCTCCCCGGCTTCCGGGGAGGGTTCGGGAGGGGCCCGCGGGGTTCGAGGGGACAACCATGTGCTCATCTCGCGCAAAGGACTGTAGCGCACGCGGACTTGTGTGATTCATATTCGGAATCCGGGTTCGTATGAATCTATCTGGGTGGTAGTTGAGTCAGTTTGGCAGTTGCGGGTTGAGTTTGGTAATGCAGAAAAGAGCCCCTCACCAGCCCTCCCCGGAATCCGAGATCGTGCAGCTTTTAAGTTGCTTCGTCTTCAGAGTTTAGAGCGTAGCAAGAACGTCCTCGGCGTTCCCGTACGCCGAAGGCGTTCCACAGTCACAGCCCAGGGTCGCTCGCTTCGGGCGCACCCTGGGTGTGGCCGTGATTTTGATCTCTCTTGTACGCCGAAGGCGTTCCACAAGGCGCCTTGTGCAACGCCTTCGGCGTAGAAGGGCCTCAAGGCGGTCGTCCACCCAGGGTGCGCCCGAAGCGGGCGACCCTGGGCTGGGTTGTTCAACGCCTGCGGCGTAAAGACAGCGCCCGAAGTCGAAATGAGGGTTCTTGAACGTTTCGTCCCGACATTGCGGCGACTCACCGTAAACCTCTGCTTTAATTCAACTTAAAAGCTGCACGA
>JAGFJK010000092.1 GCA_024102795.1 Pirellulaceae bacterium | reverse complement strand
ATCAATCAGCCGTCGAACCTCTTCTTCCGTGAAAAGTCTTGCCATACCCTCCTTGATAACCCCTCACCCCCTCTTTCACCAACACCAATTTCTCGTCGAAAATGGTTGAAACCCGTGAACGGCTACCGCCGATCTTCGTGCGAACCACGGCCACACTGTGCTTGAAGTCAGCGAACGGATGTTTGACGAAGGGTTGTTTTACTCGGAGTCGAAACCGAAGTTCTCCGAGTCAAAGATCAACTCGATTCTCCATGACAGTTCGTACCTCGGTTTCATTTGGTTTCGGGGTGCGTGGCATCCCGGTCGGCACGAAGTGCTGATTGATCCGGTCACATGGGATCAGCTTCGTGTCTCGTTCAACGAGCAGACCTACCGATCACACGAACTGGTTTATGGCAGTCGCCTGATCCGTTGTGGTCACTGCGGACACATCGTGACTGGCGAGGAGAAACTCAAGATGACGAAGAAGGGTCTGAAGGCGTACATCTACTATCGATGCTCTCGTTATCGCACGGCGGGACACCCACAAGTGAGGCTCACCGAGCAGGAACTCGACCGGCAGTTGCAGGATATGCTCGATTCGGTCGGCGACTTGTCGGATGAGAACCGAAACCTTGTCCAGATGGTGGCCCGGTCGCTTCTTGAGACCAGGTTCGAGGATGAGAAGGTCCAGGTCTCGGAGTCGAAGCGCCTTCTCTCACTGCTAGAGACACAACGTGACAAGCTCCTGAACCTCAACCTCACCGGATCAGTCTCCGATGTCGAGTTTACCAAGAAGAGGGCTGAGTTCGACGAGAGGGAATGGAGACTCAGGCAGCAAATGGCTCGACAGACGCAGATCGGGCAGTACATCGAGTCCATCTGCGGCCACGCAGAACAGGTCTTCAACGTCCTGTCGAACGAGTGGTTGCAGATGGAGCGGCGGGCCAGGCAACTTGCCTTGTCAGCCCTGTTCGGAGGATTCCGGCTCGAAGGCCGAACGCTGGTCCCAGAGAACAGGACACGGTTTGAACTATTTCGGGCAGGATAGCGCTTCGCCGTTGCAGATCGGCGTTTCTCAGCGAAAATGGACTTCGTCGAATGGTGAAGTCTGTTCTTCAGGGAAGGCTGAGTGGCGCAACCGCAGAAACGATTCGTCGCACTGGCTCGGGTCAGCAGCCGAGAACAGGAGCGTGAGGGATTCTCCCTGGACGTTCAGGTGGATGCTCTGCGCCAGTACGCTGAGCGACACAATGGCGAGATCATCCGGCTCTTTCGTATCGCCGAGACCGCTTCCAAACACGACGAGCGGAAGACCTTCAAGGAGTTGATGGAGTTCGCCAAGAAGAACGCTCATAAGCTCGACGGGCTGCTCTTCTACAAGGTGGACCGTGCTGCCCGAAACCTGTTCGACTACGTTGAGCTTGAGCGTCTGGAGTCCGAGTTCGGCGTCCAGTTCATCTCCGTGGCTCAGCCAACAGAGAACACGCCTGCCGGTCGGATGCAGCGACGGATGTTGGCGAGCATGGCCAGCTTCTACACGGAGCAGCAGTCCATCGACGTGAAGGAAGGCATCGAGCGTCGAGTCGAGAGCGGCCTGTTTCCGAGCCGACCGCCCTACGGCTACCGGAACGTCCGCATCGATGGCCGCAGCATCGTCGAAGTCCATCCCGAGAATGCTCGGACCATCCGGCGCATCTTCGAGTTGTACGGCTATCACAGCCACACACTCGACACGCTCCCCGACGCTCTGGTGGCCGAGGGTATCGAGTACCTGCCTTCCACGCCCAAGATCGGTCGAAGCAAGCTCTACACGATCCTGACCGACCGTGCGTACATCGGAGAGATCAAGTTTCGGGGGCAGTGGCTTCCCGGCACCCACACGCCGATCATCGACCGGCGACTCTGGGATCGGGTCCAGACCCTCCTCGGCCAGAAAGTTTACAAGTCGCACCAGATGACCTACGCCAGCGACCTGATCGAGTGTGCCCATTGCGGCTCGCCGATCACCGGCGAGCGGAAGTTCAAGATGACGAAGAGCGGTGAGCGGGAGTATGTGTACTACCGTTGCACGCAGTACCACAAGGGAGACCATCCCCGCATCCGCCTCACCGAGAACGAACTCGATGCGCAGATGCTCGCCATCTTCGACACCCTCCGTGTGGAGGACGCCGAGTTCCGTGACTTGTTCCGTGAGCAGCTTCGTCAGGCGACGAACTGGGATCAGGACAGTGCTATCTCGAAAGTAGCGCAGCTACAGGAAGAGCTTGCCTCGGTGCGGCAGCAGCAGAGGCAACTGCTCAACCTGCGGATGCTCGAAGAGATCGACGCCGACACATTCGCTTCGACGAACCGAGACCTGCGTGATCGAACCGCAGAGTTGCAGTTGGAAATCGAGGCTTCCGACCGTGGCCGGAACGAAATCATCGACATTGCGGTGAAGGCGTTTGAACTTTCGCAAAGCCTTCGGGAGAAATGGCTTACCGCTGACTACGCCGCAAAACGTCGAATCCTCGAAATCCTCTGTTTGAACTGGACTCTCGAAGGCGCAAGTCTCGTCCCCACAATGAGAAAGCCCTTCGACCTGTTGGCCAAAGGGCTTCTTCAGAAAGATAGTCGATGCCGCCGGATTTGAACTGTTCCGAATTGCGGACTGGGCGATGCAAACAGAAGAAATGCGAGAGTCCATGGAAGCAATGGGCATGGATGTGGATGAAATGCCTGGATGGTTTTCGTCGGGGGTTGTTGTGGGGCGGATTCCACACTCTGCAAACTACTTTGTTATCGGCACAACCGACCATGAGTCGGGTAAGATCTTCTACTTGGATCATGACGACTTCATCGAGGAGCCAATTGCAGAAGACGCGGAGGCCCTGATTGCCGCCCTTCTCGCAGACCCTGCTCAATTCCTTTATGACCGCGGTTGTTACACTCGCTATTCGGATGGCACAACGGATCGACAGTGGATTCCCAAGCAATACCTGAACGAAGCAAGCAGCTAACAAGGCGGGCAACCCGAGCGGCGGATCGGGCGGATTCTGAATTCAACGCTACTTGGCCGGTGATGGTGTTCGGAACGCATTGACGAGGAAACCGCTGATGTAATCGACAGCGTCCTGGCCGACATGCCGGGGCGCGATCACATTATCGTCGACCGCACGAAGCTGGAGCTGTCGTGGGAGGCGTGGGTGTGGGTGAAGATTACCGGCCCGTTGCTCGCCATGGTCGAACACTCCGCGCCGACGGAAGCAATCCTTACGTGGCCCAACAGTGACTGAAAGCAATCGACGCCCGACTCCCCGCAGCCGGCATGTCTCGACGGGATACGGTGTAACGGCCGCCTCGAGACAGCCTCGACCTCAGACAAGGTATTTCGTCCTTGTGTCAAACTGGGGCGAGTTTCGTTTGTTCCAAGACGCTGGTCCAGCATCACGCGCAGCGTCATCGGTCCCCGGTGACTGCCCAATATCGCTCCGCGTAAACGGGTACCCTGGCCAGCAGGACGTAGTTCGTTTCCTGCTGCCGCAGGCAGGGATTCTCGAAGGCGATCTCCATCAGCTCGGTCGTGGCGAAGCTGGCGCTGGCCGCCGCCACGAATGCCGGGCCGGGGTGTGTGGCAAACCAGACCGCGAGCACGCCGCCGGGAGCCAGGTGCTCGCGGACCGCCCGCAGACCCGACGACTCGTAGAACGCGGCGTGCCGATCGTGCCAGAGCAGGTCGGGCGCGTCATCGATGTCAATCAGCACGGCGTCATAGCGCGAGTTGGCAGCGCCGGCCACGAGTGCATGGAAGTCGCCCGTGACAATCCTCAGGCGCGGATCGCCGACAAGTTCGCTGGACCAGGGCAGAAGACTGGTTCGATGCCACTGGACCACCAGTTCCAGATGCTCCACCACGGTCAGTGCACGGACCCGCGGATCGGCCAGGGCGGCCAGCGCCGTGAAACCGAAACCCAGGCCGCACCAATCACCAGGCGGGAGTTGGTTGCCCGGACGAATCGACTGGCGCGGAGGTCATGCGGACGGGCATGAAGCGCACGTCCGGGTTGTCGCGTTCGGCCAGCTCGGCATCCCACTTGGATTGAAACAAGACGGCGGGGTGTCCGATCTGGTCGCGGACGAATTTGGCGGAGTAGGGCAGGCGGAGTTCCCGCAGTTGGTTCGGATCCGCGTCGATCCAGCGGGTGAGCTTGTACGGCAGCCACTCGATGTCGGTCGCCGTGTCGTACTCGCTTTCCAGGCGGAAGCGGACGACGTCGAACTGCAGTTCGCCCACCGCGGCCAGCAGCGGCTCGCGGCGCGCCGCTCGCGCGTCGCTGAAGGCCTGAATCGCCCCTTCTTCCAGCAACTGCTCCAGCCCGCGGTGAAACTGTTTGCGGCGAGCGGAATCGCGGCATCGCAGCACGGCGAAGTTTTCGGGCGAGAACTGCGGCAGCGGTTCGAAGTTGACGGCGGTCCCTTCACAGATCGTGTCGCCCAGCCGGAACTCGCCCGGATTCACTAGCCCAATGATGTCTCCCGGAAACGCTTCGTCCATCGTCTCCCGCTCCTGGCCGAACACGCGGTGAGCCCGCCGCAACCGCAGCGTCTTGCCGGTGCGCGCGTGCAACACCTCCATGTCGCGGCGGAAACGGCCCGCGCAAACGCGGACGAAGGCGATCCGGTCGCGATGCCGCGGGTCCAGGTTGGCCTGGATCTTGAACACGAAGCCCGCGAACTGGGGCCGCGCGGGAGCAATCCGACCCACGTCGGACTGCCGTGCCTGCGGCGAAGGACATAACTCCAGGAAGCCCCGCAGGAAGTGCTCGACGCCAAAGTTCGTCAGCGCGCTGCCGAAGAACACGGGCGTCAGCCGGCCCGCCAGGAACCGCTCCCGCTCGAACGGAATCCCGGCCGCCTCCAGCAGCTCCACGTCCTCCAGCGCGCCGGTCACGATTTCCGCGCCGTGTTCGCCCGCCGCCGCCAACTCGTCCAAAGGCACGGACCGGTAAGCAATCCGCCGGTTCGCGTCCCGCTCGTCGAACACGTGTGCCACGCGCGCCTCGACGTCGATCACCCCCGTGAAATCGGCGCCCGTGCCCAGGGGCCAGTTCCGGGGGATCGCGTCGATGCCGAACTTCGTTTCGATCTCCGCCAGGATCGCCAACGGGCTGCGTCCGGGCCGGTCGGCCTTGTTGACAAAGGTGATTACCGGGATGCCTCGCAGTGCGCAGACTCGGAACAACTTCTCAGTCTGCGTCTCGATCCCCTTCGCCAGGTCGATCACCATCACCGCGCAGTCGGCCGCCATCAGGGTGCGGTAGGTGTCTTCGCTGAAATCGTGATGGCCCGGCGTGTCCAGCAGGTTGACCTGGTGCCCCTCGAACTCGAACGTCAGGACCGTCGAGCTGACGGAGATGCCGCGCTGCTTTTCCAGCTCCAGCCAGTCCGACCGGGCGCCGCGCTGCGACTTGCGGCCGCGCACCGCGCCGGCCACGTCGATGCAGCCGCCAAACAACAGCAGCTTTTCGGTCAGCGTGGTCTTGCCGGCGTCGGGGTGGGAAATAATGGCAAACGTGCGGCGTCGCTGGACTTCGCGTTCTATTTCCAGGTCCAACTCGGACATTGTCGTGGACTCGTCTCTGGTAGCCTGGCCAAGCGAGGTCTCTTGGCCGGGTCACTTGGCTGCGGGGGGAAAGCCGGCAAGAAACCGGCGGTGGAGATTGGGGGGAACGCCGAGCAATGTGGCAAAAACGGGCGAGGGTCAGGCTGGGAGAAGGCGGCGGAGGGCGTGCCGTATGTTCATCGGGAGCCCGCGGGTTCCGAAACACCGGCGCTGATACGCTGGTCTGAACGTCCCAGTCTGGAACAGCATAAACGCTGAGCAAATTCCGCACAACCTGGACTGCCCGGCCTTGGCACCCTTCAAGGGGGGTGGTTTGAAACTTTAACCCTTCTCGGCTACGCTTTGGTTACATCCGGCAGCCGCGGGTGAAGCTTTCCATCCCTCAAAGTCATCAGCTAACTGGCAGGAGTCCCTTTCATGGCTCACAAGAACACTCGACGAGATTTCCTCAAGGGCACGGCGGCGGCCGGTATTGGTTACTTTGTCGCGGCGGGCGTCAGTCCCAAGCGCAGCCTGGCGGCGAACGAGGAGGTGCGGTTCGCCTGCATCGGCGTGGGCGGCAAGGGCAGCAGCGATTCCAGCGACGCGGGCCGGATGGGAACGATCGTGGCTCTGTGCGACATCGACGAGAATACGCTCAACGACTCGCGGATGCTGAAGAAGTTCCCCAAGGCGGCCAAGTACAGCGACTGGCGGAAGATGCTCGACGAACTGCACTCTTCGATCGACGCGGTCACGGTCAGCACGCCGGACCACACGCACGCTCCGGCGGCGGCGGCCGCGATGCGGCTGGGCAAGCACTGCTTCGTGCAGAAGCCGCTGACGCACACGATTTTCGAGGCTCGCGAGCTGGGCCGGCTGGCGCGGGAGAACAAGCTGGCGACCCAGATGGGCAACCAGGGGACCGCGAATGCCGCCTTGCGGGAAGCGGCCGCGCTGGTCCAGTCCGGGGCCCTGGGAGCGATCAGCGAAGCGCACGTCTGGACGAACCGGCCCGTGTGGCCGCAAGGGAACGTCGACATTCCCACGTCCGAGCCGCCGCAGCATATCGATTGGGATTCGTGGCTTGGACCGGCCGAAGTCCGCCCGTTCAGCCCGGCCTATCACCCGTTCAAATGGCGCGGCTTCTGGGACTTCGGCACCGGCGCGCTGGGCGACATGGCCTGCCACACGCTGAACATGCCGTTCATGGCCCTGGATCTGCGCAATCCCGTTTCGGTGCAGGCGACCACTTCGGGACACGACAAGGTGACCTATCCGACCTGGTCGGTGATCACGTACGAGTTTCCCGCCACGGAGAAGCGCGGCGCGCTGAAGTTCTACTGGTACGACGGCGGCAAGCTGCCTCCGCAGGAGCTGGTCGGCGACCTGGAACTGAGCAAGAGCGGCGCGCTGCTGGTTGGCGAGAAGGGCAAGCTGTACTCGGGCGACGATTACTGCGGCAGCTACCGGCTGCTGGACGGACTGGAGAAGCCGGACGTCGATTACGTCCGCAGCCCGGGTCACTTCGAGGAATGGGTGCAGGCGATCAAGGGCGGCGAACCGGCCAGGTCGAATTTCCCCGACTATGCCAGCCCGCTGACCGAGACCGTGCTGCTGGGCAACCTGGCCGTGTGGGCCGATGGCAAGAAGATCGAGTGGGACTCGGAGAAGCTCGAAGCCACCAACGCTCCGGAGGTCGCGCACATCGTCCGCAAGCAGTACCGGGAAGGGTTCGCGCTGTAGGAAGTTGTCAGTGGTCAGTTGTCAGTGGTCAGTTGTCAGTGTTCAATTTGCAATTTGCAATTTGCAATTCCACAGTTGGCATTAGCGTGCCACAACACGGGTAGTGATAGGCCGCGGTGCCTGTCTGGGAAGTCTGCATGTCGCGCATCCTGATGCCGCTGGGGGACGCCACCGAGGCGCTGGACACTTTCTACCCGTATTTCCGCCTGGCGGAGGCGGGGTACGAGGTGGTGGTGGCGGGACCCGAGGCGCGGCTGTACCACACCGTGTTGCACGAGATTCCGCCCGATTCCAGCATTCCCTGGGACATTACGCAGGAGCGGCCGGGGTATTTCATTCGAGCCACGGTGGCCTTTCGGGACGTGCGGGCGGAGGATTACGCGGGAGCGTTCATTTCGGGCGGGCGAGCACCGGAGTATCTGCGATACGACCAGGATTTGCTGCGGGCGGTCCGGCAGTTGTCCGACGCGGGCAAGCCGATTGCCTGCGTCTGCCACGGGATCGAGATCCTGACCGCCGCCGACTGCATCCAGGGCCGCACGGTAACCACGGTGGCCAAGTGCGCCCTGGACGCTCGCCAGGGAGGCGCCGACTACGTGGATCGCGCCGTGGTGCTGGACGGCCACATCGTGACGGCCCGCACCTGGCACGACAACGCGCCGCTGATGCGACAATTTCTGCAGATGCTGGAGGCCGGCCGATAGCCGGTGGATGTTCCCGATGAGCGAAGGTAGCGATACGGAAGGGCAGCCAGTGGACCTGGAGCGGATCGCGCGGGCGGTCCGCGAAATTCTGTTTGCGGTGGGCGAGGATCCGGACCGCGAGGGCTTGAAGGAGACACCGGCCCGGGTGGCGCGGATGTATGCCGAACTGTTCAGCGGACTGCATGCCGAACCGCGGGAGTTGCTGCAGAAGTTCTTTACCGAGAAGTACGACGAGGTGGTGCTGGTCCGCGATATCAGCTTCTGCAGCGTCTGCGAGCATCACTTGCTGCCGTTCATGGGGAAGGCTCACATCGGATACGTACCGAACGGCAAGGTGGTGGGCCTGAGCAAGCTGGCGCGGGTGGTCGAGACGGTAAGCCGCCGGCCGCAGGTTCAGGAACGGATGACCGAGGAGATCGCTGGTCTGCTGGAGAGCGAACTGGGGGCCAAGGGCGTGGCGGTGGTGGTCGAGGCGACGCACACCTGCATGACGATCCGCGGCGTGCGCAAGCCGGGCAGCCTGTGCGTCACCTCGGCGATGAAGGGCCTGTTCCGGTCGCACCTCTCGTCGCGTTCGGAAATCATGCAGCTCATCTACGGCGAACGGCGGTAGCGGTCGCGTGGTCATTCTCTGGCAGATTCTGGCCCAGTTTATTTTCCGCCTGACGTTCGGCATGGCGGCGGCGATGGCTGGTCTGCCGGCGCCGCTGGTTGCCAGCGGCTACTACCGCGTGCAGCTCTGGGTGCTGATGGGGCTGAGCACCGTGGTTTCGCTGGCCGTGTATTCCAACGCCGAGGCGTTTGACCGCGGGCTGGTCGGCGGCTGGCAAATGCCGTTCGCCCTGGGCGTGGCGGGGACGGTGCTGTGCTATGCCGGATCGGTGGCCTGGCTGTACGAACGGCGGCGGGCCGGGATCGTGCTGCTGGGGATCATCTCGGCCGTTGGCCTGGCCGCGGCGATTGTCGATTCGAGCTGGCTGCGGGAGGTGGCCGGTCTGGCCTGGTGGCTGCGGCTGGCCGATTTAGCCAGCAGCGGCCTGTTGCTGGGCATCACGCTGGCCGCCATGCTGTTGGGGCACTGGTACTTGAACACGCCGACCATGCAACTGGCGCCGCTGAAGCGGCTGGTCGTCGCCATGCTGATCGCGGTCGCCGTCCGCGCGGGGCTGTGCGGCCTGGGGCTGATGCTGCAGTGCCTGAGCGACGTGCCGGCCGATACCAGCCTGTGGATCTTCATCGCCTTTCGGTGGCTGTCCGGGTTGCTGGGGGCGGGCCTGATGGGAGTGCTGGCATGGTACACGCTGCAGGTGCCCAATACGCAAAGTGCCACGGGCATCCTGTACGCGGGCGTGATTCTGACGTTTATCGGCGAGCTGATGTCGCAGCTACTGTCCGCCTCGCTGCGGTTTCCCGTATGATATGACCATGAACGTGACCTACGCCTGCTGCCAGTGCCACCGGACCAACCGCGAGCCGCTGACCGACGGCTCGACGCAATTGCGGTGCGTCCACTGCGGGTACGAGCAAGGGATACCCGCCGGGGCGATTCGCGACGGCCGCCTGCAACGATGCGTGGTCTGTCCCAGCGACGATCTGTTCGTGCGCAAGGATTTTTCGCAGCGGCTGGGGCTGCTGATCATCCTGGTGGGGTTCATCGCCAGCAGCGTCGCCTGGTTCTACTACCTGCAACTGGTGGCGTTCGGCATCCTGGCGGCTACCGCCTTGATCGACGTGGCCCTGTATCTGCTGGTGGGCAACCTGTTGCAATGCTACCGTTGCCGGGCCGAGTACCGGGAGGTGGCGGAGCTGGACAGTTACGAGGCGTTCAATCTGGAAACGCACGAACGGCACCGGCAGCAGGAGGCGCGCCTGGCGCAGATGGGAATGGCCGAGCGGGGCGCGGCCGAGAAGCGTCTGGCGGAGACCGGTCGAAAAGGGCAGGCGGGGGAGGACACCACGGGCGGAACCGCGGATTGACGGGACCCTTCGCGCCATGGACCAAGAACGTGAACGGATCCAGGCCGACCTGCGAGGGCTGTTGGAAGGCGAGGTTTACTGCGACGACGTCTTCCTGCAGATGTATGCCAGCGACGCCAGCATCTACGAGATCCGGCCGCTGGGAGTTGTCCGGCCGCGGGGCGTGGCGGACGTCGTGGCCTGCGTGCAGTACGCCGCCGAGAACGGCTTGCCCGTGCACGCGCGGGGAGCCGGTTCGGGGCTGGCGGGCGAGTCGCTGGGGCCGGGCCTGGTCGTGGACTTCTCGCACTCGATGCGGCGCATCATCCGCCTGGAGGACGAGCGGGTGCGGATCCAGCCCGGCGTGGTCCACTCGCAACTGAACCGGCACCTGGCTCGGCAGCAGGGCCGGCTGTTTGGTCCCGATCCGGCGACCGCCCACGTGTCGACCATGGGGGGCGTGCTGGCGCTGGACAGTTCCGGAAGCCACTGGTTGCGGTACGGGTCGGCTCGGGACCACGTCGAAAGCCTGCAGGTGGTGCTGGCGGACGGCCAGGTAGTGGAATTGGGACGGCACTCGTTCGTGCCGCCCGACGCGCCCACGGAGCGCGGCCGCGAGTTGGTCGGGCAGGTGGCGGACCTGCTGGACCGGCACCGCGAAACGATTCAACAGCACCAACCCCGGTCGCGGGTCAATCGCAGCGGTTACCAGGTGGCCGACGTGCTGGCGGACGGCCAGGTGGACCTGGCCCGGTTGCTGGTCGGTTCGGAAGGCACGTTGGGGTTGATCACCGAGGCCACGGTGCGGACCAGCCCTTTGCCACGGCACAGCGGCGTGGCGGTGCTGTTCTTCGATCGCCTGGAGGCGGCGGCTGTCGGTTCGCAGATGGTGGCCGGGATGGGCGTGAGCGCGTGCGACCTGATGGATCGGCGGCTGCTGACGATCGCGCGGGAAAGCGCCGTGCACTATGACATGCTGATCCCGCGCGAAGCCGAAGCCATGCTGCTGGTCGAGGTCCAGGGAGACGACCCGCTGGGGGTGCGCGACCAGTTGCAGCAGTTGGCCGAGCAGTTGCAGCGCCAGCGGGGACTGGCGTTCCACTGGCAGTTGGCCCTGGAGCGGGACGACATCGATCTGTTCTGGCAGTTGGCTCGGCGAGTCGTGCCGACGCTCTACCGGCTGAAAGGCTCGATCCGGCCGCTGCCGTTCGTCGAGGACGTGGCGATTCCGCCCGAGATCCTGCCGGAGTTTCTGGTCCGCTTGCAGAATCTGCTCAAGACGCACCAGGTGACCGCGTCGTTGTTCGCGCATGCCGGCCACGGACAACTGCACATCCGGCCGTTCCTGGACCTGGCCAATCCGCAGGACGTGTTGACGATGCAGGCGCTGGCGACCGACCTGTATGCCGAGGTGCTGGACGTGGGCGGCACGATCAGCGGCGAGCATGGCGAGGGGTTGAGCCGATCGTGGTTTGTCGCTCGCCAGTACGGCCCGTTGTACAAGGTGTTCCAGGAGATCAAGCGGATCTTTGACCCGGAGAATATCCTCAACCCCGGCAAGAAGGTCGCCAGCCGGCCGCAACCGTTGACCAGCAACTTGCGACCCGTCCAGCCTCGCGCGACGGCTCCGATGCAGGCCGGCGACCCGATCATGGGGGGAGCCATCGGGACGGACGATCTTCCTGGCGAACCGATCCCGCTGCATCTGGCCTGGGGCGAGGCGGACATTGCTTACACGGCCCGCAGTTGCAACGGTTGCGGGGCCTGCCGCACGCAGCAGCCCGACGAACGGATGTGCCCCATGCTGCGGTTCGCGCCGCGCGAGGAGGCGTCGCCGCGTGCCAAGGCGAACCTGCTCCGCGGCGTTTTGACGGGTCGGCTGGGGGCCAGCGAACTGGCTGGCGACGACCTGAAGCGGATCGCCGACCTGTGCGTGCATTGCCACCAGTGCCGGTTGGAGTGTCCGGCGGGAGTCGACATCCCCAAGTTGATGGTCGAATGCAAGTCCCAGTACGTGAGCCGCAACGGGCTGGCGATGTCCGATTGGTTTCTGACTCGGCTCGACCTGCTGGCCACTTGGGGCGGCTGGGCCACGCGCGCGGCGAACTGGGGCCTGGCCAATCCCCAGGCCCGCTGGCTGCTGGAACGGCTGACCGGAATCGCCCAGGGCCGCAAGCTGCCGCGGCTGGCCAGTCGGAGCTTTCTCCGGCAGGCTCACCGCCGGCGGCTGACCCGCCCCACGCGGCACGGCGACCGCAAGGTGGTGTTCTTCGTCGACCTGTACGCCAACTGGTTCGATGTGCAACTGGCTGAGGCACTGGTGGCCATTCTGCGGCACAACGGCATTTCGGTCTATGTGCCGCCAGGTCAGTTGCCGTCGGGCATGCCGATGGTGGCGCTCGGCGCCGTCGATGACGCCCGGCGGCTGGCCGCTCGCAACATCCCGCTGCTGGCCGAGGCGGTGCGGCAAGGCTATGACATTCTGGCCACGGAACCGGCCGCCGCGCTTTGCCTGCGTCACGAGTATCCGCAGTTGGTCGACGACGAAGACGCTCGGCTGGTGGCCGACCATACGTACGAAGCTTGCACCTACTTGTGGCGTCTGCACCAGCAGGGCAAGCTGGAGCTGGACCTGAAGCCGGTCCACGTGGCGCTCGGCTACCACCAGCCGTGCCATGTGCGAGCCCTGCAAGTCGGGACGCCCGGCGAGCACCTGTTGCGGCTGATTCCCGGCATTACGGTGTTCGGGCTGAATGCCGGATGCAGCGGCATGGCGGGAACCTTTGGCTTGAAGCGCGAGAACTACCGCACCAGTTTGCGGGCGGGCTGGGGGCTGATTTCCGCCGTGCGCGATCCGGCGATTCAACTGGGGGCCACCGAGTGTGCGGCCTGCAAGATGCAGATGGAACAAGGCAATGCCAAGCCGACGATTCATCCCTTGAAAGTGCTGGCCTTGGCCTACGGCCTGCTGCCCGAAGTCGGCGGGCTGCTGACGGCCCGCGGAGAGGAACGGACGGTCACATGAAAGTGCGGGTCAAACTGTTCGCAGCCGCTCGCCAGTTACTGGACTCCGAGTGGGTCGACATCGAGCTGGAACAGCCGGCCACCGTGGGGCAGCTCCGGCGGGCACTCATGCGCCAGACGCCGGTCCTGGATCGCCTGGTCGCTCGCGCCATGATCGCCGTCGACGCGCAGTACGCGGCCGACGACGCCCCGGTGTCGGACGCTTGCGAAGTGGCGTTGATTCCGCCGGTCAGCGGAGGCTGAGCCGGGATGCAAGCCCGGCGACGGGGCATCCCTCGCTGACACGTCGGGCTATATTTGTGTCAAACGCGGCTAGCTGTGGGGCACCCGCCTGGGAGCACGACGCGTCAGCGAATGAGCGGTGCCAGCCCGGCCGACTACTGGTACGTGATCACGCTGAACGCCTCGCGCGGAGCGATCCGCTGGCGGCCGCCGAGTGCGGCCAGCTCGATCAGGAAAGCGCATCCGACCACTTCGGCGCCGGTCTTTTCCAGCAGCTTGCAGCAAGCTTCGACCGTACCGCCAGTGGCCAGCAGATCGTCGACCACCAGCACTCGCTGGCCGCCGCGCGCGCCGTCGATGTGCATCTCCAGCGTGTCGGTGCCGTATTCCAGCTCGTAGTGGAAGGCGTGTGTATCGAAGGGCAGCTTGCCCGGCTTGCGGATCGGCACGAAGCCGGCTGCGAGTTCCAGCGCCAGCGGCGCCGCGAAAATAAAGCCCCGCGCCTCGGCCGCCACCACGGCGTCAATCCGGAGTTGCCGAAACGGTTCGGCAAGTTGGGCAATCGCCGAGCGGAAGGCCGCCGGGTTGCCCAGCAGCGGCGTGATGTCGCGGAACAGGATGCCCGGCTTGGGGAAGTCCGGGATGTCGCGGATGTAAGTCCGCAGGTCAAGCGGGCTGTGGTCTGGCATGATGTGTTGGCCCGTCCAGGGACGTAGTTCGAGAGTCTCAAGTCGCCAGGAGGGAATCCTAAACGAATTCCGCCGAGCAAGGAAGCAACCAAGGTCGGGCCGGCGGCCCGACCGGCCTGGGAACCGGCTCTCAGAACCACTCGGACTTGCTGGCCACATTCCACAGCGGCATTCCGGAGCGGAACCGCCGGATGTTGTTCAGCAGGACGTCGAGGTGCCGTCCGGCAATATGGGGCGAGCAGGCGGCGACGTGCGGCGTGATGATCACATTCTCCATCGCCCATAACGGGTGCGCTTCGGGCAGCGGCTCGGTCTCGAACACGTCCAGCGCCGCGCCCGCCAGTTGGCCGGCTTGCAAGGCGGCGGTCAACTCGTCCAACCGCACAATCACGCCGCGGCCGATGTTGATCAGGTACGCCGAGGTCCGCATCTGCCGGAACTGTTCGGCGCCGAACATGCCCGCGGTGGACGGTGTGTGCGGGGCCGCGATTACCACGAAGTCGCTTTCGGAAAGCAGTCGCGGCAAGCCCGCGAGATCCCACAGCGCGTCGACGTCGTCGGGAGCCGGCCATGCAACCGGATCGACCGCGAGGACCCGCATCTCGAATGCGCGGGCGCGGCGCGCGACCTCGCGGCCGATCTGCCCCAGTCCCACGATGCCAACCGTGCAGTCGCTCAAGTGCCGGTGAGCCAGGTCCATGGCGCTGACCTGGCCGGGTCCGGCGGCGAACGTCGAGCGGGCGGATTCGCCGCCCACCGGCTCCCAGCGGCGCTGGATTTGCCGGCGAATGTAGAGGTGCAGATTGCGGGCAAAGCACAGGATGTAGCCGAACACGTGATCGGCGATCACATCGGAGAACAGGCCCCGCATGTTGGTCAGCACGCACGGATGTTCCACCAGTTCCGGAAAGACGTAATGTTCCAGGCTGGCAGTCGGGGCCTGGACCCAGCGGAGCTGACCGGCCACGGCCAGCAGTTCGGGCGTCATCTTGCCGAAGAAAGCGTCGGCGTCGGGCAGCTCCTGCCGGGCCTGCTCTGTGTCTCGGGCGTTGACCACCACGCCGCCGGCCGCCGCCTGGCGAATGCGAGCCAGTCGGTAGTCGTCCACCGGGGGATGGATTACCAGCTTCATCGAGTGCTCCCGCCAGTCAATCGTCGCCTTTCGCTCCGCATCGTCGCCTTTCGCTCCGCATTGTCGCCTTTCGCTCCGCGAAAGTAGCGGGCGCCGCGCGTGGACTGTCCATCGAATCCTGGCCGCCGCTGGCCGGCTGGTTGCCAATGCCGGGCTACTTTCGCGGAGCTAAAGGCGACAACCTGGCCGCATTGTGGTCGGCCGACAGGCCAGGTGTCCAGTCCCGGAAACTGCCGAGAGCGCAGTGGGATCGGGGCGGAGGAGCCGGGAAAACACTCCGCGTCGGCCCTCCGGTGGCCGACGCGGATTGCCCCAGGTGCTCAACTCATGGTGTGGAATTCTCGCTGGGCATGACAAGCATAGCTCGCAAATTTTCGTCCGGCGAGGAAAGTCTTCGGGTTGGCCAGGCGTTACAATGGCAGGCGGGGTAGCCTCCGGCGTCGTCGGTAACAGAGCGGAGCAGCATCCATGCAATCCTACAAAGGCCACTTGTTGGTGTCGGTTCCCAGTCTGATGGATCCCAACTTCTTTCAGTCGGTGACGTTGCTGCTGGAGCACAACGACGAGGGCGCGCTGGGGCTGGTCCTGAATCGCCCGACGTCGAGCACGATCGCCGAGGTCTGGGAGCAGTTGACCGACCGTCCCTGCCAGTGCGAATCCCTGCTGTACGAGGGCGGTCCTTGCCAAGGGCTGCTCAGCGTGCTGCACCGGCACCGGAAGCTGGCCTCCGGCAAGGTGCTTGACGGGCTGTACTTTACCCAGGAGCCGCAGAAAATCGAACGGCTGATCGAGCAGCGGATCGAACCGGCCCGGTTCTTCGTCGGCTATGCCGGCTGGGGTCCGGACCAGTTGGAATCGGAGTTTGATCAGGGGTCGTGGCTGACAACACCCGCTCAACTGGACGATGTCTTCAGCGACAACGAGGAGTTATGGAGGCAGTTGCGGAAACGGATTTCCCGTTCCCAGTTCCTCGACGCCCTGAACATCCGCAGCGTGCCGGACGACCCCAGCGTGAACTGAACTGGGAGAATCCGGGCGATTGACATCATTCAGGTCAGGGAAGATATTCACCTGGACCGTTCGTATTCCTTCACGCCGCCGAGACGTTCACCATGGATTCATCCTTTTGCAGGAAGTGGCTCGTCACGCTCATGTTGTTGTTCACCTTGCCGATTGGTGCTGTCGCGGCCAAACCGCAACGAGTCGCGGAGGTCGAGGGGATCACGGAGTACCGCTTGGAGAACGGTTTGCGGCTGCTGCTCTATCCCGATCCGTCGCGGCCCACGGTAACGGTCAGCCTGACGGTGCTGGTAGGTTCGCGCCACGAAGGGGCCGGCGAGGGGGGCATGGCGCATCTGCTGGAGCACATGCTGTTCAAGGGCACGCCGACTCACGAAAACATCCCGCAATTGTTACAGGAGCGGGGCGCCAGTTTCAACGGCACGACGAACGCCGATCGCACGAACTATTTCGAAACGCTGCCGGCCAGCGACGAGAACCTGGAGTTCGCCATCCGGCTGGAGGCCGATCGGATGATGAACAGCCGCGTGCGGGGCGAGGATCTGGCGTCGGAAATGACCGTGGTCCGCAACGAATTCGAGCGGTCGGAGAATTCTCCCTTTTCCGTCTTGAACCAGAAGATGATGTCGGCCGCCTACCAGTGGCACAACTATGGCCGGGCGACGATCGGCAACCGCAGCGATATCGAACGGGTGCCGTTGCCCAAGCTGCGGGAGTTTTACCGCAAGTACTATCAGCCGGACAACGCCATGCTGGTCGTGGCCGGCAGTTTCGACGCGGAGCGGGCTCTGGAACTGGTCCAGAAGTACTTCGGCGCGATCCCCCGCCCGGAGCGCGAGCTGAGCGGCACGTATACCGAGGAACCGCCGCAGGACGGCGAGCGGCTGGTGACGTTGCGGCGCGTGGGCGAAGTGGGCGTGACCAGCGTGTTGTATCACGTGCCGGCCGCCTCGCATCCCGACTTCGCGGCCCTGTCGGTGCTGGCCGGCATCCTGGGCGATCCGCCTTCGGGCCGGCTGTACAAGGGGCTGGTCGAAACCAAACTGGCCACCGACGTGGGCGGCGGCGCATTCGCTCGCCACGACCCCACGGTCATCGGCTTCAGCGCCTCGGTGCCCGACCCGCAGAATCTGGAAACAGTCCGCGAGCGGCTGCTGGAGATTATCGAGGGCGTGGTGCAGGTGCCGGTCACCTCGGACGAAGTCGAAAGGGCTCGGCAGCGGATCCTCAAGAACCGCGAGCTCTCGCTGTCGGACACCAGCCGGATTGCCGTGTCACTGAGCAGTTGGGAAGCCCAGGGGGACTGGCGGCTGTTCTTCCTGTTTCGCGACGCGATCGAGGCCGTGACGCCGGAGGACGTGCAGCGCGTGGCCGCTGCCTACCTGCGGCGGAACAATCGCACGGTCGGCCTGTATGTGCCAAGTGAAACGACCGAGCGGGTGGAGATTCCCGCCACGCCCGACATCGAACAACTGGTGAAGGACTATCGCGGGCGGGAGCAGGTTGCCGAGGGCGAACGCTTTGATCCGTCGCCGCTGGCGATCGAGGCCCGCGTGCAGCGTTTTCAGCTCGACGGCGGTCCGCAAATCGCCATGCTGCCCAAGAAGACTCGCGGCCGCAACGTGCACTTGGAGCTGACGCTGCGATACGGAAACGAGGACTCGCTACGCGGCCGCCGCGAGGCGATGGCCGTGCTGCCATCACTGATGATGCGCGGCACGAAGAATCTGTCGCGCGAGCAGTTGCAGGACGCACTGGACCGCCAGCGCACCCGCCTGCAGGCGTCGGGCGGTCCGGGCGAGGTGACGTTCTCCCTGGAAACGCAGGCCGACTACCTGCCGGCGGCGCTCGATCTGCTGCGGCAGGTCGTGCGCGAACCGAGCTTCCCGCCGGGCGAGTTCGAACTGGTGCGCCAGGCTCAGATCGCGTCGCTGGAGCAGGCGTCGGCCGAACCCGAAGCGCTGGCCGGCATCCGCCTGGACCAGTTGCTGGAACCGTACGCGAAAGACGATGTGCGGTACGTGCCGTCCATCCCGGAGCGGCTCGAGGCCTATCGTGCCCTGACGCGGGACCAGGTGGCGGAGCTGTACGCGGAGTTCGTCGGCGCTCAGCACGCGCAACTGTCGGTGGTCGGCGATGTCGACGGTCAGCAACTGCGGCCGTTGCTGGCAGGGATGCTGGCCGACTGGCAGGCCCCGCAGCCGTACGCCCGGATTACCCGCACCGCCTCGACGCGGGTCGCCGGCGCGCGCCACGTGGTGGCAACGCCGGACAAAGCCAACGCGGTCTACAACGCCGGGTTGGAGATCGCCATTTCGGACCGGAATCCCCAGTATCCCGCCTTGATGCTGGGCAACTGGGTGCTTGGCTCCAGCGGACTCTCGTCGCGGCTCGGCGACCGGGTGCGGCAGCAGGAAGGTCTGTCCTACAGCGTCCGCTCGCAGTTGGCGGCGTCGCCGTTCGACGAGCGAGCGCGGTTCGGCGCCTACGCCATCGCCAACCCCGCCAACATGGACCGCGTGGTGCAAGTCGTGGCCGAAGAGCTGGAGCGGCTGCTGAAGGACGGCGTGACAAGCGACGAGCTGGAACGGGCTCGGCAAGGGTACTTGCAGCGGCAGGAGCTGGCGCGATCGAATGAGCAGTACCTGGTCGGCTTGCTGAACCGCAACCTGTATGCGGGCCGGACCATGCAATACCACGCCGAACTCGAAGACCGCGTCCGAGAGGCCACCGCCGAACAGGTGGTGGCTGCCCTGCGCGAGTACCTGGACGTCAAGCGGTTGGTGGTGGTCACCGCCGGCGACTTCGCACGGCAGCAAACGCCGTAGTTTCCGCCCTGCTGCTGCTGGGCTTCGCTTTGCAATGGAACCTGAAGCGTCAGCGACGGAAGGACCGGAGGCGAGTTGGCCTCGCGCTGACGCTTCGGACGGCATGTCGCGCGACATACGCCCAACGTGGCGCTGTACGACTCGAATGGTATGGAGGCTCGAACACAGATGCAATTTCCATCCTTGGCCGGACTGGCCCTGCTGCCCGCGGTCATCCTGGCTTCCGCGCGGCCGGCTTGGGCGCAGCAGGCCGACGCCTGGCTGGGCTCGCCGTTCGGCGTCGGCCGGTTGACGATCAGCGTTTCGGCCGCGGAAGCCGAGCTGGCGCTGGCCGGCGAAGCGCTCGTGTTGGACGAACGGCAGGCGCGAGCCGTTTATCCGGCCTTCCAGCATCGCCGGCCGGGACAGTTTCTGGCCGAGTTGGCGGGCGAGCAGCCGGCGGGGCCGGTGACGATCACGGCCTGGTTTCTGTTTGCTGGCGAGGAGCCGCTGGACCTGACGTTGTTCACTCCGGCGCCATACCGCGTGCGGGTCGAGCCGCGGGGCGGCGTACCGGCGGTGCATCGCGAACAACTGCGGCAGTGGTGGGCCGAGTACCAGCGAACCGCCCAGCGGCAGGCCAGCGAGGGCGACTATCCGCCACTGGTGCACGCTTATCTGACCACCCTGCTCGCCCGCCGGCTGGGGCTGGACGCTCCCGCGGCGGAAGCAGAGCGGGCGCCGGGGCAGTTTCAGGAGACGTTCGAGCTGCTGCTGGGGTTGGAAAGCTATCGCATCGCCACCCTGAAGCGGACCAACCTGTCGGCGGCGCTCAAACCTCAGCCGGCCAACCTGCCGCTGCCGGGCGAAATTGCCTGGCCGCGGTGGGATCCGCCGGTGGCCGAGGATGTGGCGGTCGAGCCCATCGCGCTGCACGTCCCGGAGGACTGTTTCTACATTCGCTTCGGAACCTTTCCGAACTATCTCTGGTTTCGCAAGCTGCTGGAGGACAACGGAGGCGAGCTGAGCCGACTGGTGACCCTGCGCGGCTATGACGCTCGACTGGGACAGCGCCAGGAGCGGCAGCTCGCGCTCAAGCAATCGGCGCTGGCCGAAGTCGTGGGTCCGCAGGTGATCAAGGATGTGGCGATGCTGGGACGCGACATCTACCTGCAGGATGGAGCGGCCACGGGGATCCTGTTCGAGACCTGGCCTGGACGAGGTCCCCTGCTGACCAACGACATCCAATCGCAGTTGGCGGCGGCGGAGCGCCGGGAGGCCGGGCAAGGCGCCAGACGCGACACGCTGCAGATCGCGGGACGGCCCGTGCTGCGCCTGTCCACGCCGGACAATCGGCTCCGTTCGTTTTATGCGATTGACGGCGAGTTTCACCTGGTCACGACGTCGCGGGCGATGGTCGAGCGGTTCTTCGAGGCCGGCCAGGGGAGCCGAGCGCTAGGGCAGTTGCCCGAGTTCCGCCACGCGCGCAGCGTGATGCCATTGGAACGCGATGATACGGTGTTCCTGTACTTCTCCGCGCCGTTCTTCGAAGGCCTGTTGAGCCCGCGGTATCAGGTGGAGCTGGCCCGGCGCATCCGGGCAGCTACCGACATCGAGCTGGTCCTGCTGGCGCGCCTGGCGGCGCAAGCCGAGGGGCAACCGCACGAATCGCTGGAGGATCTCGTGGCGGGAGGCTATCTGCCGGCCGGCTTCGGGCGGCGGGATGATGGCAGCACGCCGGTCATCGTGGGTAGCCAGGTCGTCGATTCTCTGCGCGGACCGCGCGGCAGTTTCGTACCGATCCCCGATCTGGAGTTGACCGGCATCACCGCCGAGGAGCAAGCGGCGCTGCGGCGCCAAGCGGAGTATTACGAACAGCAGTGGCGGCAACTCGATCCGCTGATGGTGGGCGTGAAGCGCTACGCGTTGAACCGCGAGGGGCTGGAACGGATCGCGATCGATGCGCGAATTTCGCCCTTTCACGAAGACAAGTACCAGTTCCTGACCGGGATGCTCGGCCCGCCGATTACCAGCCGGGTCACGATGCCCGAAGGGGGCATTGCCACGGCCCAGATGTCGGTGCGGGGCGGCTTGTTGTTCCCGCAGGTACCGCCGCATATCCTGTTCGCGGGCGTGCAGGACACGATCCCGCCCGCGAACCTCCGGCCGCAAGGGTTCTTCGAGACGCTCCGACTGCTGCAAACGACGCCCGGCTACCTGGGCGCCTGGCCGAAACCGGGATTTCTGGACATGCTGCCGCTGGGTTTGGGCGGCGGTCCGCCCGATGCGCTCGGCTACTCCAAGTTGCTGCTGGGTCTTTGGCGGAGGCAGTGGGAAGACCTGTCGGTGCTGTCGTTCGACTATCGGGTGCTCAGCGACGTCACGCCGCAGTTGGGCGTTGAACAGGCGGAGACCGACTCGCAGGTGATGCTCAGCGTGGGCGATCTATCGCAAGCCCGATTCGCTTCGTGGGTGCGGGCGCTGAATTACGCCCGAGCGCGACAGGCCACCGTGGGCAACCTGCGGTTGTTGCACTTCGTGTCGCAGCAGTTCCGGCTGTCGCGCGAGGAATCGCTGGCGGCGGTCGAGGAACTGATCGACGCGCAATTGGTCTGCAGCCTGGGCGGCGCGTATCGGTTGGTGGAATCGGCCGAAGGTCCGGGCCGCTGGACTTCGACCCGGCTGAGCGGTGATGGCTCGCAAGTGCCCGACGATTACCAGGCGCCGCTGCTGGCCTGGTTCCGCGGGCTGACCGCCGGGCTGTCGAAGTTCGACGATCGGATGGTGGTGCATGCCGAACTGGACATGCAGCGGGTCGCGGATGACAAGCCGGTCGACCTGCCGCTGTTCAATCTGTTCCAACTGGCGCCCAAGAAGGAGAAGCAGTCGCCGCCGGAGCGGGAGCAGCCGCGTGAGTTCTAGGGGCGAGCAAGACGATCGACTAAAGTAGCCATCACGCACCGCGTGGCCTGCTAAAAAGTGGCCGGGCAGCCGGGAGAGCTTTCGGGCGGAATCTGTTCCATGCCCGTCTGGTTCCGTCCCCGATTTCGAGATCGTGCAGCTTTTAAGTCGAATTAGAGCATTGGTTTACGGTGAGCCGCCACCATTTGAGGAGGAAACGTTCAAGAATCCTCGTATTTCGACTTTGGGCGCTATCTTTACGCCGCAGGCGTTAAACAACCCAGCCCAGGGTCGCCCGAAGCGGGCGACCCTAGGTTGTGACTGTGCAACGCCTTCGGCGTACGGGAGCGCCAAGGACGCTCTAACAACGCTCTAACCTCTGACGAGGCAGAAGCTTAAAAGCTGCACGATCTCGAAGCCGGGGAGGGGGCCAGAAGTGATTTGAAGGGCTGACGCGGCCATTGAGCTGCAACATCCGTACGGAACATAAGTGGCCTGATCGACAAACCCCAATACTCGACCAAAACCACCCTGTTCTTAACAGGCCGCGCGGAGCGTGATGCCTACTTTGCCGGAGTTCGCCATCCTGCCAAATCGACCCCAGAGGTCAATTGTCCCAGTCGAAAGAACAACTCTACCGCGCCGCCGCTTTCAACGGGCCGAGGAACTTGAGCAGTTCCTGGGTGGCCGGATCGCCGGGCAGACCCAGGTCGGCGTTCAGCTTGCTGTGCGTGGTTTCCCGCGCGCCGAACACTCGCACCGGAATCTCGGCGGCCTGCAGCACGTTACCCAGCCGGCGGGCCTGGGCAGTCACGTCGGGATGCCCGGCCACGTGCAGGATCAGGAAGGGCGGGATGCCCTTGTTCCTGGCCACGTGTGTGACGGCCGAGAAGTCCACATGTTTCCTGGGGTCGTTGCCGAATTTGACGCGATGGCCGAATTCCGGCAACGGCAAGCCGTGGACCGTCTGCCGCAGTTCGGCGGTCACAATCATCGCCGGCAGGTCGTAGGTGTCGCCGTCCACCGGGACGCATCCTCGCAAGGCGGAGAACGGCACGCCTTCGGCTTTCAGATAACGGTCGTCGATGCAGATCAAGGCGGCCAGTTGCGCGCCGGCCGAATGGCCCATGACAAAAATCCGCGCCGGGTCGCCACCATGCGACTCGATATGCTTGTGTACCCAGCCCAACGACCGGGCGACGTCGCGGATCAATTCGTCCATCTCCACGTGCGGTAACAGGCGGTAATTGGTGGAGACGAACACGAACCCCTGCTCCGCAAACCAGCGCGGTTTGATCTGCACGTCGGTCTTGTCGCCTGTCTGCCAGCCGCCGCCATGAATCCAGAAGACGACCGGCAGGTTCCTGGCGCCGTCGGGCGCGTGGATATCCAGCACCTGCCGCTCGTGAGCAGGATCGGCATAGGGGACATTCGACTTGAGCTGTTGGGCTTGCGCCACCGACGCCAGCAGCAGCAGGGCGAATAAACTTCTCATGGTGTCACTTCTTCAAGCGGTCGATCAGGTAGTCCGTGGAACTCTTGTACTTCGGATGCGGCTGGCCGGGATGCACCAGGACCACGTCGACCTTGGTCTCCTTGAGCCGCTCGGCCAGTTTCACGCCCATGATGCCCGAATGCGTCGGGTCCTTGGGAGACGCTCCCACAACCGGCACCTCGCCGCCGTAAAACAGGCCGATCGGCGGGTCGTCCGCGGTGACGTGCGCCATCGGCGAGTACTCCTGGATCCACGGCAGGACTTTCTCACGGTTGTCGATCAGGCTCTGGAAATTCGGCAGGCCGAAAGCGTGAGCACCGTAGCCGTAGTTGGGCATCCACTCGCGCAGCTCCTGGGGATCGAGCGACACCTGAGCACCGTTGACGGCGGCACAGAACAGACGGGTCGACTCGCGGGCGATCGGGTCTTCGCTCTGCGGATCCGCCAGGTCGTCGTGAAAGGCCAGCCAGAGCGACGAGCAGGCGCCGGCCGAACCACCCGTGGCTCCGATCCGAGTCTTGTCCAGATTCCATTCGGCGGCCTTGGAACGGACGAACTGCAACGCGCGGGCGGCGTCGTGCAGCGGTGCCTTGACCGGCGGTTCGACCATCTCCTCCACGCCGTTCTGGACATAGCGGTAATTGATCGCCACCACCGAGATTCCCTGGTCCAGGAACGCCTTGGGGTTGGTCTTCTTGTCGCCGCCGCGCCAGCCTCCGCCGTGGATGTAGAACACCACCGGCGTGGGCTGCTCGGATTGCGCCTGGTAAAAGTCCAGGACCTGCCGAGGATGTTTGCCGTACGGCACATTCAGCAGTTGCTTCGGTTCGTCAGCCCGAACGGCCGCCGCTGCGAACAGCGCCAGGAAGAGCAAGATCGCCAAGGACAAGATGCGTTGCATGGGGGGAGGCTCCTGAAGTGTGATGCGTGTTGGGGCTCCATCGTACCAGCGCAACAAGGCCCTTGTCGAGAAAAAGACGTCGGGCGGGGACCGAAGCGGGTGCTCCTGCCTGTTCGCTCAGGGACGGAGTCAAGTTCCAAGCCAGTCGCGCAGCACCTCGTCCACCGGTTCTGGCCGGAGCACCAGATCGGACTCCAGTCTGCCGGCTGATCGGACGTCCCGGTCGGTCTCGCGCCGTTCCCCGGCCGCGCCGGCCAACTCCATCCGCCGAACGACCCCCGTGCGCGGGGCCGGCACGTCACGGGGCGCTGGCCCACGTGGCGAGCGTGTCAGGCGCTGGCTGATCAATGCAGTGCGATGGTCGTCCGCTCGCTGATCCAGTAACCATGCCAGGTCCAGGTCGTGCCGCGACGGCCCGCGGTCTTCCGCCAGCGCGCCGCCTCCCGCGCTGGGCCAGTCCGTGCTGGGCCAGCTTACGGAGCGCCAACCCGCACGCGGCGTCTGACCGGCCGGCGCTGGAGCAATCCGCCGCTCGTCAGCCGCCAGGTAGCCCACCATCAGCGGCTGCGATTCCAACCGGGCGTCGTACTCGATGTCGGCGTACCCCAACGCGTGTCCCAGCTCGTGGGCCAGCACGGTCAACAGGTCGAAGCCTCCGCCAGCGACCGACCAGCCCCAGCCGGCCGCGTCGCGGTCGATCAGCAGCCCGGCCGACGTGCGGCCGCCCAGCATGTTGCCGGGCAAGTCCACCAGCTTGAAGTTCACGCTGTCGAGCAGATCGGGCGCCCCGGTGGCGTGGCCCGCGGCTGCCCAATGAGCGGCGGCGGCCGGCAGCAAACGCCTGACTTCCGACGGTTCGATGAGACTGGCGCCGGCGTGCTGCGGGGAACTTGCTTCCATTTCGGCTCGCATCGGCTGCACGAATTCGATCCGCATCGCGTCGGCGATCACGTACTGGTTGGCGTCGTTGGCCAGCGTCACGGTCAGTGTGTTGCCGCTGACGGTCACCACGCCCAGATCCTGGAACGCGATTCCACCGACCACGAAGTCCGCGGCCGGAGCTACCTCTTGATTCACGCGCGTCGTCGAACGCAGATTGGCCGGCGACACCGTCCCATCGTACAACCGGTACGGCGCGTCGGTGGCGCGATTCGCGTGGGGAACCCAGGTGGTCGAGACCAGGTAGTCGCCAGCCGCGGGGACGGTGAACGTCCACGTGGCGGCGCGGCTGCCGTTGCCCGCGGCCGTGTACAGCACGTCCCCTTCGTACCCGACGCCCGTGAAGCGGGTCCAGCCGCTGGTCGCGCTGAAACCGGTCTGACCGTCATCCACCAGTTGCGGCGGTGGTGGCGGCGAACCAACCGTCCCCGCCAGTTCGAAATTGAACAGCCCCTCATCGGCATCGTTGTTGGCGAAACTGGCGGTCCCTGTGAAGCTGCCTCCCGACGCGGCCGTCAGCGTGATGGCAAATGTCGTCGACTCGCCCGCATGCAAACTCGACTGGCCGAATGCCGACGCCGTGAATCCCGGCGGCACCTGCACGGGCGCGGTCAAGTCGAGCGGCTGGGCGCCCAGGTTGGTAATCGTAAACGTCCTGGAAACCGGCACGCCGACGGGCGTGGTGCCGAACGCAATCGCGGCCGAGCCGTCGCGGACCGGTTGGCCGCTCTCGGTGACTTGGATCTCGGCGTCGAGAATCCGTTCGATGCGCACTGCGTCGGCCACGACGTAGCCGTTGGCGGCGTTGGTCATCGTGACCACCAGTTGATCTCCGGCGCTGAAGAAGTCACCGAGCACCTCCCAGACGGCTCCTTGATCGGAAAAGTCGTCGGGGGCCACGCGCTGGTTGACCAGCACCGGCGGCGACGCGCCGACGCTGTAGGGCACATTGGAACCGCGATTGGAGTGCGCCGCCCAGGTCGTGGCCACACGGAAACCGCCCGGCGTCAACTGAGTGAACGTCCAGCGGGCGGTCGAACTGCCCGTCCCGCCGGAGGCGAAGCGCAGATCCTGCTGGTAGCCCAGCCCGGCGTAGGTGGTCCAGTTGCCAGTAAGCTGGAAGCCGGTGTCGCCGTCGTCCAGGTAACGCACCTGGGGTGCGGCAGCCACCTCGGCAATGACCGCGAACTGGAACGTCGCTTCATCCGGATCGTTGTTGGCGAACGAAACCTGGCCCGAGAAGCTGCCCGGAGCGGACGTATCCCGGCTCACGTTGAACGTCGTCCACTCTTCGGGGGCCAGCGTGAACTGGCCGAACTGCGAGACGCTCCAGCCGCTGCTGGCACTGGGCAGATCCAGCACCAGGTATTCGGTGCCGATGTTTCGCACCCGGACCTGGCGGACGACCTGTTCGCCCTGCACCAGTGTGCCCAGATCCAGGACGCCCGTGTCGTCGTGGATCAAATGGCCATCGGCCGTGACGCGAATCTCGGGGCTGGCGATGCGTTCGATCCGCACCGCGTCCGCGATCACGTAGCCGTTGGCGGCGTTGGTCAGGGTCACGTCGAGCGTCGTGCCGGCGATCACGAAATTCCCCAGGTCCAGCCAGGGCGTACCGCCTTCGATGAAGTCGCCGGGCGTCAACTGCTGATTGACCAGTGTGGCGGGACCCCCGTTGACCGAGTACGGCGCGTTGGTCGCCCGGTTCGGGTGTTCGGCCCAGGTGACCGACACGCGGTAGGTCCCTGGTGCGGGCAACGTGAAGCTCCACGTCGCCGTGGTCGCACCACTGCCAGGATCGGCAAAGCGCACGTCGCCCTCGTGGCCGATGCCGGGATAAACGCTCCAGAAACCGACCGTGCTGAAGCCGCTGTCGCCGTCGTCCACGATCTGCGGGGGCGGCGTGACATAGACCTGGCCCGACACCGTGAACTGGAACGGGTTCTCGTCCGCGTCGTTGGTGCCGAACGAAACCAGGCCGCTGAACGAGCCGGTGGTCGTCGCGGGAATCGTCACCGTGAAGGTCGTGGATTGATTGGGACTGAGCACCGTTTGGCCGAAGCCCGACACCAGGAACCCGGACGGCGCCGCGATCGGTTCGACCAGCGTCAGCGGCTGCGTGCCCGTATTGGTCACCGTGAATGTTTTCTGCACCGGCAGGTTGAGCAGCGTGGCGCCAAAATCGACGGACGTGGCATTGTTCAGCACGGAATCGCCGTCGACTTCGACTCCGATTTCCGGACCCACGATCGGCACCACTCGGATCGCGTCGGCGACGACAAAGCCATTGGCCGCGTCGCTCAACTGCACTTGCAAGGTGGTCCCCACGAGCACGACGTTGCCCAGGATCTCCCAGGCCGTGCCGGCTTCGAGCAGGTCGCCGGGAGCAAGCCGCTGATTGACCAGTTGCACGATCGGCGCCGCGCCGCCCGTGACGGTATAGGGTGCGTTGCTGGCCCGATTACCGTGCGGCACCCAGGTGGCAGCGACCTGGTATGTCGCGCCCGCGGTCAGTCCGGAGAACGACCAGGTGGCAACGTCGCCGCCGCTGCCTGCGCCGCTGAAGGTATTGTCGTTTTGATATCCCGCTCCCACGTAGGGAGTCCAGGCGCCGACCGTTGTGAAGCCGGTGTCGCCGTCGTCAATAATCTGAGCATCCACCAGGCCCGACACGCGGAAACTGAATGGATTCTCGTCGCTGTCCGAGTTGTAGAAGACGATGTCGCCGCCGTAGACGCCTGGCTGGGCGGCATCCATACGCACGCTGAAGGTGGTCGTCTGGGCAGGCGCCAGCGTGGTGGAGCCGAAAGCAAAAACGATGCTGAAGCCGGCCGGCACCTGGATCGGCTCCGCCAGGTCCAGAGCGAAGCCACCGAGGTTCTCGACCGTGTAGGTCAAGGTGACCGGCGCGCCCGTGCTGGTCTGGCCGTAGTCCACCAGGCTCACGCCGTCCGTCAACTCCGTCGCGCCTTGGTTGACCGCGATCTCCGGGTTGACGACCTGTTCGATGCGAATCGCGTCGGCAATCACCAGGCCGTCGGCGTCGTTGGAGATCTGCACGATCAGCGTATCGCCCACGATCTGGTAGCTGGCGTCCAGATCCATCCAGGGCTGGTTGCCGTAATCGAACCAATTGGGATAATCGGCCGGCGACAGGATCTGGTTGACTCGCACGGTTTCGGTGGTGGGACCGCCCAGGATCGTGTAGGGCGTATTCGTGGCACCAGTGGGGTTCTCCAGCCAGGTGGCCGAGACTCGATAGAATCCCGGCTCCAGCCCGGTGAACACCCACTGAGCGACA
>JAGFJK010000089.1 GCA_024102795.1 Pirellulaceae bacterium | reverse complement strand
CGGGCCATTGGGGGCATCGAGTTGGCAAGCGGAGGCTGGTAAAACCTGAGGCGGGCGACGCTCGCTTGATGACCGTCGCCCACGCGATTCCATCCTACCACAGACCGAGCGTGTTGCCGTGGGCCAGGTGCCCCACGGCGGAACGTTGACGATTCGGAGCGGACGCCATGCAGATCGGCAAGCAGGCTGGGAAGTGGGGCAGGCACGCCGGGAGATTCGGCAAGCAGTCCGGCTGGCGAGCGGCCGCCTGGTCCCTGGCAAGCGTGATTCTGGCCGCGGGGATCGTCGGCTCTGGCGGCGCGGGGCAAGCGGCGGAGGTCCAGATCCCACTCACCGAGGAATCCCAAGTGCATCTGGCAAGTCCTGCTGAGGCCGCGGCCGTCCTCCAGAGCCGCGACGAGTTCACCGGGGCGCTGAGCCAGTTCGACCTGCAAAGCCGCCTGCTGACCGCGGCGCCCGTGACGCTGGACCAACTGCTCGAATTCGCCGCCCAGCAGGCTCGGCCCTGGCAGGAGGCCGAAGTGCGGAAACTGCAAGCGGCCATCGCGGCCGTCGGCCAGCGACTGCGACCATTCGAGCTGCCGCTGCCACGCCAGATCCTGCTGCTCAAGACCACCGGACGCGAGGAGGGCAATGCGGCCTACTGCCGCGGCAACGCGATCGTTCTCCCCCAGCGACTGGTCGATCAACCCCAGCCCGCGCTCGAACGGCTGCTGGTTCACGAGCTGTTCCACATTCTCAGCCGGCAGAAACCTGACTTGCGCGACCAACTGTACGCCATCGTCGGCTTCCATCCCTGCCAGCCGGTCCAACTGCCCGCGACGCTGCGCGATCGCCAGATCACGAATCCGGATGGCCCGCTGGCCCGCCACTTCATCCGGCTGGAACACGCCGGCAAAACGGTGGCCGCGGTGCCGATTCTGTACTCGAGCGACGAACGATACGATCCGGCCAAGGGGGGCCCGTTCTTTCGCTTCCTGGTGTTCCGCATGCTGGTGGTGACCATCGACGAGGACCGCGCCGAGCCGGCCCTGGAAGACGGTCAACCGGTGCTGATCGACGCCCGCCAGAATGCCTCGTTCTTTCGGCAAGTCGGCCGCAACACCAGCTACATCCTGCACCCGGACGAAATCCTGGCCGACAATTTCGTCCATCTAGTGCAGGGCACCGAGCAGCTCCAATCACCGGAAATCGTGGAGCGGATGCGTGAGCTGCTGACTGCTAACAAGTAGGCCCGTCATCGGCGGCGTCGAATTCGAGCACCACGGACGTGGGCTCCGCGTGAGAACGGGCCAGCCGCAGTTCGATCCGCGCGCCGTAGGTTTGCACTTCAGCCACCTTGGCCTGAACCTCCGGCCCTTCCACCGGATGCACTTCCGCTTGCGGCGCCTGCGCCAGCGGCGGGCAGAACGCCACATGCAATGTCTGCTGCCGCTCGCCGGCCTCGAACTCCCCGCGCAAAACGCCAAAGATCCGCTCCCCACCGCCCGGCAATCGGCGCCGCGTGAGCTGCTGCAGCAGGTCGTCCGGCAATTCCTCGTCGGCCTCCAGTTCGGCGCCGTTGCCCGCATACTCCCCCGCCCGTTCCGGAATCGGGCCACGGTGACCGCCCGACACGTGATGATCGGCACGGGGCGCCGGCGATACCAGCCGGGCCAGGGCGGGCTGCCAGATGCGCAGCGGAACGCTCCACCAGCCCAGTTCAATCAGCACGACGGGGCACCAGAAGGCCAGCAGCTCGGTCCAGCGGCTCTCAGGCAACGAGACGACGCAACCCAGCAGAAGCATCACCAGCGCCGTCGCGCACCAGACGATGGTGGGAGCGGCCAGCCGCGTGCCTGCCCGCCAGCGGTTGTACCAGAACAATCGCACCAGCCCGCAGGCCAGCCCGCCACCCGCGGCCGCGGCCAGCATCCCGGCCGCATCCAGAGGCCGATAGTCGGCTCCGCCAAGTCGCCGAGCCAGCAGCAGCGTCACCACGGCCGTCATCACTACCAGGGCGGATGCGCCGATGCGCCGCGCGTGCCGGCCGAACGTCCGGCGGTCCCAGGCCGCGACGATCGGCTGCCGCGCGGTGGCCGGCGCGTTCATGGCGTGGCCTCTACTTGACCGCGTGCGTCAGATCGACCGCCTCGGCCAGCTCGACCGCCCGATCGGTATGTTCCCAGGTGAATTCGGGCTCGGAGCGCCCAAAATGGCCGCCGGCCGCCGTCTTGCGGAAAATGGGTCGCCGCAACTGCAGATAGTCGATGATGCCGCCGGGCGTCAGCGGGAAGAACTCGCGGATCACGTGGCAGATTCGCTGATCGTCCACCCGGCCGCTGCCCTGGGTGTCCACGTGCACGCTGACCGGCTCCGAAACACCGATCGCGTAGGCGAGTTGGATTTCACAGCGGTCGGCCAGTCCCGCGGCCACGATCGTCTTGGCGATGTGGCGGGCCATGTAGGCCGCGCTGCGATCGACCTTGGTCGGGTCCTTGCCGCTGAAGGCGCCGCCGCCGTGCCGGCCCCAACCGCCGTACGTGTCGACGATGATCTTGCGCCCCGTCAGGCCGCAGTCGCCGTGCGGTCCGCCGGTGACGAAGCGGCCCGTCGGATTGACGTGGTAGGTGATGTCGCCCTGCAACATCGCGGCGGGAAGCTGCGGACGAATCACTTCCTCGATCACGAACTGGCGGATCTTGTCGTTGCTGACTTCGGGGCTGTGCTGAGTGGACAGGACCACCGTATCAATCCGCACCGGGCGCACCCCGTCGTACTCCACCGTCACCTGGCTCTTGCTGTCCGGCCGCAGCCAGGAGACCTCGTTGTTCAGACGGGCCTTGGTCAGCCGGTTCAGGATGCGATGCGCCAGCGAGATGGGCAGCGGCATCAGTTCGGGCGTGTCGTTGCAGGCAAAGCCGAACATCAACCCCTGGTCGCCCGCCCCGATCTCCTTGCCCGCGTGCTCGTCGGCGTTCACCCCGCGAGCGATATCCGGGCTCTGCTCGCCAATCGCCACCATCACCGCGCAGGTATCCGCGGAAATCCCCATTTCCTCTTCGACGTAGCCCACCTCGCGGATCACGTTGCGAACCACCTTGGGGTAGTTGACGATCGCTTCGGTCGTGATCTCGCCCGAAATCAAAGCCATCCCCGTGGTCACCAGCGTTTCGCAAGCCACGCGGCTATGGGGATCTTGAGCGAACAGCGCGTCCAGCACGCCGTCCGAAATCTGATCGGCCAACTTGTCAGGGTGGCCCATGCTGACCGATTCGCTGGTGAACAGATACCTGCCAGATGCCACGAGTACGCTCCCCTTCCACGATGACTTGACGGTGCTCGACTCCGAGCCAAACGGCCGATTATAGGCCGGCCCGTTTCGCCGTCCAAGTAGGGGCCTTGAGGCAGGTATTACGGCATCACGCGGCCCGCACGGCATCCTGCCCGGTTCGAGCGCCCAGCAAGTCGCGGAGCAGCGCGACGGTGCGGTCGGTCGCTCCGGCCTGTTCCCGGACAAGCTGCTGCGCCCGGCTGCCCAGTCCGGCGGCAAACTCGGGTTGTTCCAGGCACCGGCGGACGAAATCCCGCAGTTGCTCGCCGTCCTCCACCACCACGGCCGCCTCGCGCCGCAGCAGCAGCTCCACCACGTCGCGGAAGTTCGACGTGTGAGGCCCGAAGCAGACGGCCACCCCGTACGCGGCCGGCTCGATCATGTTCTGACCGCCCCGGCTGCCCATGCTGCCCCCCACAAACCCGACCGTCGCCGTACCCCACCAGGCGCCAAGTTCTCCGACGGTATCCACCAGCAGGATCGGAGCGGCGTCGCCCGGCGGCAGGCCTTCGCTGAGCGTGCTGCGGCGGGTCCAGGACAAGCCCGACTCGTTCAGCAGTTCGGCCACTTCCGCGAACCGTTCGGGATGCCGCGGGACCAAGATCAGCCGCAGCTCAGGGCATTCGGGACGCAGCAGACGAAACGCCTCCAGCGCCAGGCGTTCCTCGGGTGCTTGCGTACTGCCGGCCAGAAACACCGGCTGGGCGTCGGACAGGTGCCACAGGCCAGCCAGCCGCCGGGAATGCTCGTTCTGCCGATCGGTCGTCGCACCGTCGAACTTCACCGACCCCGTCACCTGCACGCGCCGCGGGTCGGCGCCTAGCGTCAGAAACCGGTCGGCGTACTGCTGGCTCTGCACCGCCAGCAGATCGACGCGTCGCAGCCAGCGGGCGACCAGCGGCCGGAGCCGGCGGTAACCTCGAAAACTCCGATCGCTCATCCGGCCATTGACCAGTGCCACCCGGACGCCTCGCCGAGCGGCGGCGGCCAGCAGATTTGGCCACAACTCCAGCTCAGCCAGCAGCAAGCAGTCGGGGCGGATCCGGCGGAGTGCCCGCTGGACGGCCCAACTGAAATCGAGCGGGCAGTAGAACACGGTACGAGGCGAATACCGGCGGCGAGCCAGCTCGTAGCCGGTCCGGGTGGTGGTCGAAATCACGCACTCCACCTCCGGGCACGCCCGCTCGATCCGCTCCAGCAGCGGCGCCAGCAGGTTCACCTCTCCCACGCTGACCGCGTGCAGCCAGAGACACCGCCGCTGTCCCAGCCGGCGGGGCACCCGCCCCAGCAGCTTCTGTCCCCAGCCGTCCCGGTACTTGCCGCGGAAGACGGCCGCAAAGATCAGCCAGGGGGAGGCCACCAGCAGCAGGACCAGGTAGACCAGATCCAGCAAGTAACGCACCGGGGATTCCCCCTAGGCGGAGCGAAAGGCGACAATGGCGACTAGGCCACATCCTGTTTTCGCATGCAGCAGGACTTGTACTTCTTGCCGCTGCCGCAGGGGCAAGGGTCGTTCCGACCGACACGTTGGCCGCGATGACGGATCGGCTCGGGGCGCGTGTCGCCCTGGCTGGAGTCGATGGCCGATTGTTGCATGCTGGCGATCTCGCTGGTGCTGGCCGCCTGCTCGTGGACGGCCGCCGTTTCCTTCCAGGTGGAACCGACGAACCCCTCGTCCAACTGCTCCATCTTGAACACCAGGTCCGTCGACCGCTCGCCGATCGCGCTCCACATCTGCTCGAACAGCCGCATGCCTTCCCGCTTGTACTCCACCTTGGGGTCCATCTGGGCGTAGCCCTTCAGCCCCACGCTGCTGCGGAGGTGGTCCATGACCAGCAGGTGGTCCTTCCAGGCCGTGTCGACGATCGATAGCAGCAGTTGCCGCTCCATCCGCCGCATCTCCGGATGGAAGTGATCCTCGACAAGGTTGAGCAGTTTGCTTTCGAGCTGCTGGCGGTCGAGCGGGCTGATTTCGTCGACCGAAAGCTGGCAGTCCATCTCCTGGTGCAGCCAATCGACCAGCGAATCCAGGGCGCCGTTCCCGCCCGCGGCGACGGAGACCGGCTGGTGCGGTTCCCGCCCCTGGAACAGGCTGGCGACCTTGGTGCGGATCGCTTGCTGCGTCTGTTGGGCCCGCTGCTGGCTGGCCCGGCTGTGCGCGATCAGCAGCTCGCGGATCTCGTCGCGCTGCTTGTTTCTCAACGCGTCCAGATCCAGGTCGTCCGCCTCGAACCGCTGCCGAGCCCAGGCGACCAGCTCCTCGCGGTGGATGCGGGCGTGGCCGACGCCTTCCGAGTAGCGGTACAGGCCGGCCATCACCGGATACTCCGACTCCTTCTCGTCGTACATCTTCTCGGCCCGCTCGCAGATCAACTGCACGAGCGGTTCGGGTTCGAGGTTCCGGATTTCCTCCAGGTTCAATTCGATGCCGAACTTGTGGCGGACCCAGGCCAGCGTGGTAAGGATCGAGAAGTCGCCTTGCAGCATCACCTGGCCGCGGCCCAGATCCACGCCCTCGATCGCCTTGCGGGCCTCGTCAATCAGAAACTCGTCCACCTGGTCGCGGCCGATCTTTTTCAGATCGCGGTCCCGCAGATTCAATCCCCAGCGGGCGTTGGCGCCCTTGGCCAGCGCCTCCCAGTTCCAGTCGGACGGGTCATCCTCCTCCGGCAGATTCTCCTCGATGTCGTTGAAGATCTGCGTCTCGGCCATCCGCAGGGCTTCATCGCGGGCGGCGTCGCAGGCCTGCGAGAAGTCCATGCCGCGGAACAGCTTGGCGTCGAACTGCGTGGCCAGTTGCGAACCGGCCCAGGTGGCGAACGACGAGATGCCGTAGTCGCGGTTCTGGAACTCCTTCACATAACGGCGGACCTGCTGGTGAATCGCCTCGATCACCAGCTCGCGGCAGTTCACTCCGTCCAGAATCTGCTGGCGATAGCCGTAGACCCGCTTCCGCTGCTCGTCCATCACTTCGTCGTATTCGAGCAGATTCTTGCGGATTTCGAAGTTCCGCTCCTCGACCTTCTTCTGAGCCGCCTCGATCCGCCGAGTGACCATGCGGCTTTCGATCTTCTCGCCCTCCTGCATGCCGAGCCGGTCGAGGATGCCTTTGACCCACTCGCCGGCAAAAATCCGCATCAGGTCGTCTTCCAGCGAGAGGAAGAAGCGGCTGCTGCCGGGGTCTCCCTGGCGACCGCAACGGCCGCGCAACTGGAGGTCGATCCGCCGCGAGTCGTGGCGTTCGGTGCCGATCACGTGCAGGCCGCCGAGTTGCTTGACCTCGGCGCCCTCCTCCTTCATCCGTTCGGCCTGCTCGATCTCGTGCACCAGCGCGTCCCATTCCTCGGTCGGGACTTCCAGCCGCGTGGGATACTTGTCCTGCAGCCGGGCCCAGGCCATCGTTTCGGGGTTGCCGCCGAGCACGATGTCGGTGCCGCGGCCGGCCATGTTGGTGGCGATCGTCACCGCCCCCTTGCGGCCGGCCTGAGCGACAATCTCGGCCTCGCGGCGATGATGCTTGGCGTTGAGCACCTCGTGGCGGATGCCGCGCCGTTCGAGCAACGAGGAAAGCCGCTCGCTCTTCTCAATCGACACGGTGCCGACCAGCACCGGACGGCCCTTGCGCTGGACGTAGACCAGATCGGCACGCTGGAACGTCTGCTTCTGCTTGCTGTCGCGGGGCTGAAACTCCAGCGTCTCGTCGGTCTCCTTGAGGATCGTGCCCCAATACTCCTGGCGGTCCTTGGTCTCCAGGATGTCCCAGCGATGCAGTTGCTCGATCTCCTCGGCCACCGCCTCGTACTTCTCCCGCTCCGTGCGATAGATCACGTCCGGATGCTCGATCCGCCGCATCGCGCGGTTGGTGGGAACCGCGATCACATCCAGCTTGTAGATTTTCCAGAACTCGGCCGCCTCGGTCATGGCCGTCCCGGTCATGCCGCAGATCTTGCCGTACAGTTTGAAGAAGTTCTGCAGGGTGATCGTGGCCAGCGTCTGCGTCTCCTCCTTGATCTTGACGCCCTCCTTCGCCTCCACCGCCTGGTGCAACCCGTCGCTCCACTGGCGGCCTTCCATCAACCGCCCCGTGAACTCGTCGACGATCACCACGCGGCCTTCCTTGACCACATAGTTCACGTCCCGCTTGTACAGGTAATGCGCCTTCAGGGAGTTGTCGATCAGGTGCGGCCATTCCATGTTGCCGGCCGTGTAGAAACTCTCCACCCCCGCCAATCGCTCGGCCGCCCGCACGCCGTCGTCCGTCAGGTTGGCCGTGTGATCCTTCTCGTTGACCGTGAAATGTTCGTCCTTGCGGAGCTGCCGGGCAATCCGGTCCGCCTCGGCGTACTTCCGCACGTTGTCGTAGGCGGGCCCGGAGATGATCAGCGGCGTCCGCGCCTCGTCCACCAGGATGTTGTCCACCTCGTCAATGATCGCGTAGCACAGCCGCCCCTGGCTCTGCTGCAGCCGCTTCTCGAAGCGGTCGTCGCCGCGAGCGGCCGGGCGCATGTTGTCGCGGAGGTAGTCGAACCCGAACTCGTTGTTCGTCCCGTAGGTGATGTCGCAGGCATACGCCTTCTGACGCTCGTGCACGTCCATGTCGCTCTGAATGGCCCCGACCGTCAACCCCAGGCCCATGTACAGCGGGCCCATCCACTCCATGTCGCGGCGAGCCAGATAGTCGTTGACCGTCACCACGTGCACGCCCTCGCCCGTCAAGGCGTTCAAATAGGCCGGCAACGTGGCCACCAGCGTCTTGCCTTCGCCCGTGACCATTTCCGCGATCTTGCCTTCGTGCAGCACAATCCCGCCAATCAACTGCACGTCGTAATGCCGCATGCCCAGGAACCGCCGGCCGCCCTCGCGGCACACGGCGAACGCCTCCACCAACAGGCTGTCCAGCGTTTCACCCGCCGCCAGCCGCTGGCGAAACCGGGCCGTCTCCTGCCGCAGCTCGTCCTCCGACAACGCCTCGTACTTCGACTCCAGGGCGTTGATCGCATCCACTCGACCCTGCATCCGCTTGATTTGCCGAGCGTTGGACGAGCCGAACATGGACGTAATCGCACGTTCGAAACCGCCCAGCAGCGACGAGAAAAACAGTCCGAGGAACTCCCAGATCCGTTCGAGTATTTCCATGACAGTTTCACCAGCAAGCAAGTGGCCAACGAGCGTCCCGCGGGTCGGACCAGACGTCGGGCTCGCGGCGGGAAGCCAGGTAAAGTGCGCAAGCTATTTCCTAGAAGCAGTTTATTGCTATTCTTCCAATTGGTCAACGGCGGTTCCTGGGCGCCGAGCCCGCTGGGGAGGTGCCACTGGCCTGTCGGACAGCCGGAGCCGGAGCCAGGTCGTGGCCGCCGCCGGCTGCCAGCCGACTGGACATTCTTGACCCGGGCGGCGAGCGGTCTATGATTGCGATGCGGATGGTTCGTGGAGACGTACGATCCGCACTTCTGATTCGCTCCACGACGGAGCGCCGCGGCTGGCCAGCCAAGTGCCCGGCCGCTGGAAGGCTGGCCACGCCAGTGACGGCGGCCGGCGGCCCTCGAACGCAGAATTCGGTCTGGCGGTTCGCGCCCGCGTTGAGGTCTGGAGCTGGTAACGGAGTCACCACGATGCACCCCACACGATTCAGCCTGACGGCACTTGCGTTCACGGTGGTTTGCTGGACCTCGGTTTGCCTGGGCACGGGCAGCGTCTGGGCGCGCGGCGAGCTGCCGCAAGTCCGCTTCGACGTGGCCTACACGATTGGCTGCCGGGACGTGACGCCGGAGGAGTTTGCCGAGCAGAATCCGGGCGAACGCCTGGTGGAAGCCCGCTTCCAGGTATCGACCTTCTTCGAGGGCCGCGACGCCGATGGCCTGGTGGAGTTCCTGTATGTGGTCGACAGCCCGCGGAAAACGCTGAGCGTGGTGGATTATGAGCCGAAGACCACGCTGGAAAGCCAGTACGCGGGCCACATCGGGCACGAGAAAAAGCAGGAGAAGTCCCTCACGCTCGGCCTGGGACTGTCCGGCACCGCGCAGCAGATCGTCAACGCCGACGCCAGTGCCGGCGCCCAGAACAAGTCATTCAACACGGTGCGCTACGATCTGCTGCCGCCGCTGGAATTGCTGGCGGCCAGCGGCACGATCCAGCGCGGGTCCGGCGTCTATTTCAAGCTGAAGCCATCGCCGCGCACCACGCTGGAAGGCGCCAAGGAGTTCGTGCTCAGACTGCGCGTCCCCAGCACCTGGCGGGCGGACTATCTGCATTTGACCTGTCGAGCGA
>JAGFJK010000038.1 GCA_024102795.1 Pirellulaceae bacterium | reverse complement strand
CACCGCGAGGCCGAGCGGGTGTTGCGGCGGGCCGTTCTGCGGCGCGGCGGCTGGACGCCGGAGTGCGCGGTCGAGGTGCTGGCCGAGAAGGAACAGATTGTCCGCAAGGAAGGGATCCTGGAATTCTGGCCGCCCGACGTGACCTTTGACGACGTGGGCGGACTGGATGGGTTGAAGGATTGGTTTCGCCAGCGGCAGCAGGCGTTTCTGCCCGAAGGGCTGCGGTTCGGCTTGCGGCTGCCGCGGGGCGTGATGCTGGCGGGCGTGCCCGGTTGCGGCAAGAGCCTGTCGGCCAAGGCGTTGGCGGCCGACTGGGACGTGCCCTTGCTGCGGCTGGACCTGGGCCGCGTGTATCGTTCGCTGCTGGGCCAGTCCGAGGCGAATCTGCGGAAGGCGTTGCACACGGCCGAGCAGGTGAGTCCGTGCGTGCTGTGGATCGACGAATTGGAAAAGGCGTTCGCCGGGCTGGGCCAGCAACACGACAGCGGCGTGACGCAGCGGTTGTTCGGAACGTTCTTGACCTGGATGGAGGAGCGGCGGGCGCCGGTGTTTGTGGTGGCGACGGCCAACGACATCAGCCGGTTGCCGCCGGAGTTTACGCGCAAGGGGCGTTTCGACGAGGTGTTTTTCGTGGACCTGCCGCGGGCCGAGGAGCGGCGGGGGATCGTGTCGGTGCATCTGCGGCGGCGGCGACGGTCGGCGGAGCGGTTCGACGTCCCGGGGCTGGCGGAGGCCAGCGACGGTTATTCGGGAGCGGAGATTGAGGAGGCGGTGGTGAGTGGTCTGTATCGGGCCTTTGAGGAGGGGCAGCGGGAGTTGACGACGGAGGACGTGTTGGCGGGGTTGCGGGAGATGGTTCCGCTGGCGCGGTCCAACGCCGCGGCGGTGCAAGGCTTGCGGCACTGGGCCGCCGAAAACGCTCGACTGGCATGAGCCAAGAGTCGCCTTTCGCTCCGCGAAAGTAGCGGATACTCGCCTTTCGCTCCGCGAAAGTAGCGAGTGCCCCTTTAACCTCCCTCTGGCTCCCTCCCCGCTTCGGGGAGGGCTGGGGAGGGGCCTGCGGGACTACGGCGCAAAGCAATTCGCTCAATTCGCACCTGGCCACTCGCGGGACTCGGATTTCGAACGAGACGAACATCAATTTGAGGATCTGAATTCATGGGTGCGTCAGGTGTTAGGTGATTCCATCGGGTACCAACGGCGCCAAAACAGGGTGCACAAGAGCCCCTCCCCAGCCCTCCCCGGAAGCCGGGGAGGGGGCCAAAGGGATATCAAGGGGGGAGCGTTATTGAGCGAAAAACGCGCCTTCCTACAAGCACAGGCAGCAGTAGCTAATTAACGCAATGCACACCACCCCCACCACAACTTCCGGCCTGATCAACCGCTGGCTGGAACAAGCGACCGCCAATCGGCTGGTGGTAAACGAGCGGGATGGGAGCTTGCTGGTGTATGTTCCGCCGGGTGAGTTCGAGATGGGTGACGGGGAGGGCAACGATTGTCCGAAGCATCGGGTGTGGCTGGACGGCTACTACATAGGCGCGTTTGCGGTAACGAACGGTCAGTACCAGCGGTTCGTGGAGGCGACGGGTCATCGGGCGCCGGATAAAGCGGACTATGGCTCGGCGATTTGGAGCGGCAAGCGGTTTCCGGCGGAGAAGGCGGACCATCCGGTGGTGTGCGTGAGTTGGGAGGACGCGAGCGCTTACGCACAGTGGAGTGGTCTGCGATTGCCGAGCGAGGCGGAATGGGAGAAGGCTGCGCGAGGACCTGGGAATTGGAAATACCCGTGGGGCGACGCGTGGGACGCCCAGCGTTGCCGCAATTTGGAAAACCGGGGTAGCGAGACGACATGTCCGGTGTACGGGTATGCGGCGGGAGTGAGCGGTTATGGATGTTACAACACGAGTGGCAACGTGTGGGAGTGGTGTGCGGACTGGTACGAGTCGGGGTACTATGGGCAGAGCCCCTCGCGGAACCCGCGTGGGCCGGAGGGGGGCTCGAACCGGGTGTACCGGGGCGGCGGTTGGCGCTACGGCGCGTCCCTCTGCCGGGCTGCGTTCCGCTACGGGCGCGAGCCTGGCTACCGCGGCGGCGACCTGGGCTTCCGCCCCGCGAGGTAAGTTCCATCTTGCGGCGGCAGCCGCGCAGACATTGGATTTGCGACCGGCATCGTTCCACGCGGTCGGCCCCGCGCAGCGGGTAAGGCCGAACCGCGTGAACGGATGCCGGTCGCGTGAGCGCATTGGCGAGCGCATTGGCGAGCGCATTGGCGAGCGGGGGGCGTGAGCCCCCTGTTTCTCCCGGCGCAACACAACGGCGGAGCGTAATTACGAACGAACCCGGCGAGCTCTTCCCCCTTGAAATCCCTCTGGCTCCCTCCCCGCTTCGGGGAGGGCTGGGGAGGGGCCTGCGGGGTTAGAGCGGTCAACCAGGTGTTCAACGCGCAGAATGGACTGGAAGGCACGCGGATACTTTGTAATTCGGGTTTGGAATCCGGGACCGGATGTATGCGTTCACATGGTAATAGAGCGGATCTGTTGGGCGCGGGGTGAGTTTGGAAGTGCCAGAAGAGCCCCTCCCCAGCCCTCCCCGAAGCGGGGAGGGGGCCAGAAGTGATTTGTGGGGTTTCCCGCGCCGGTTGGGAAACCGGATCGAATAGTCGACCAAGATATCCTGAAAATTGCTGGCAAAGGACTTAAAAGCTGCACGATCTTGACGCCGGGGAGGGGGCCAGAGGGATATCAAGGGGGAACGAGCCAGACGGATCGGTTCGTTTCCTCGTCGCCTATCGGAACCTCCAGCCCCCGGCCTGCCCGGCGGGAATCTGAAGTGGTGGACCCACCTTCAGTTAGTCAGAAACCGAACGATCCGCCGGGCAAGCCGGCGGGATTCGTGGGCGCTCGCCTGGACGTGTGTGCGGTAGCGAGAAACCGAACGATCCGCCGGGCAAGCCGGCGGGATTCGTGGGCGCTCGCCTGGATCGCATGACCATGAACTCTTAGGTTCCAACAACTTAAGAGCTGCACAACCTCGAAGCCGGGAGGGAGCCAGAATGTTTGGTTTGTTTCCTCGTCGCCTCTCGGCAGCTCAGACCCCCGTGAATAGCTTCACTGATAACTGATAACTGATAACTGATAACTGACCATTGACCACTGACACTCTGCCTGCTGGCACGCTCGGTCCGGCCGGCGTAGGCTGATCGGGCTGGGCGCGTGCGGAGCGGCAAAGAAAGTCTGGCGTTCGGCGAGAGGAGAAGCAAAATGAGCTGGCAGAACTTGACGTTCAACGGCTGGTTGCAGGTCGAAACCGAGGATTTCCTGTGGGGCTGGGGAGCCAGCGCGCAGCAGCGGCGCAGGCCGGTGCGGGTGCACGGGTTCATTCAACCCCGCTCCGGTTCCACCGCGCGGCTGCGCAGCGGCCAGACCGCCCTGGCACTCAAAGGGGCCGGCGTCAACGACGGTTCGGTTCCCAACACCGAAGGCGGCCACGTCTTTGGACTCGACCTGGGCGGCGTCGATACCGATGCCAACCTGGTCCCGATGTACGGCGGCGTCAACCGCGGAGCGTTCCGCGAGATCGAGCGGCGGCTGCGCGAGTTCGCCCTGTTTCCCGGCCGCGGAACGTGCGCCGCGCACATCGAAATCGGCTACGCCAACGCTTTCGCCGTCGGCGCCGACCCGCGCGTGCCCGAAGTGTTCGAGGTGAAGTGCTTCGAGCAGGTGGCCGATCTGGCCGCGGTCACCCGGACGGCCACCGCCGCCTGGACCGAACTGGTCGCCAACCTGGAGTACCCTCCGGCCCGCTGGGATTTGTCCCAGTTCGCCGACGTGACTCGGCGAGCCACCCTGCTGGAAATCCGCCAGCACGTGGCCAGCAACAATTGGCTGATCGAATCGCTCGGCGACCCCTTCGACGACTGGGGCAAGGCATCGATGGGACCCAACATCTACTCGAATGCGGCCGTGACCAGCGCCAAGTACAATCGTTCCATGGGTCGCAGTTGACACGCCTGCCGACAGGTCAAACTGGCGACCAGGCCGCGCACCCCGTTCCGTTACTCTTCATAAGACAGACACCCATGGGCAAAAAGAACAAGAAGAAGTCGGGCAAAATCAAACCAGGCAAAGACCAGCCAGCCAAGGACCAGCCAGCGCCCGGCGGCGAACCGGGGGGGACGGGCGTCCATCAGTTCATCCTGAATTGCCGACCGTCGGTGAAGATCGACGAAGACTGGACGTTCGAGGATGCCGTGGACGCCGGGGTGGTTAACGTCGGCGCCGCGCTCCCGCCCGCCAAGGACCTGCGCGAGCCGTGGTGGGAGGTCAATCACCAGGGAGACCGGGGCGCGTGCGTCGGCTACGCCACGGCCTATGGCGTGCTCCGCTGGCACTACACGCAAGCCGGCCTGATTCGGCCCGATCAGTTGCCGTCGGCCCGCTTCATCTGGATGGCCAACAAGGAGACCGACGACATCACGTCGTATCCCACGACGTTTCTGGAATCCACCGGCACTCAGACCAAGATGGCGCTGGGCGTGGCCCGCAAGTTCGGCTGCGTGCTGGACGACGACCTGCCGATGGATGGCCCGCTATCGATGCTCAACCAGGCCGCCTTTTACGCCAAAGCGTCCAAGCTGCGGATTTCCAGCTTTCACAATCTGGGCCTGGACCTCAACCGCTGGCGGCATTGGCTGGCCTGGCAGGGGCCGATTTTGACCAGGCTGAATGTCGACCGCACGTGGGACCAGGCCACCAGCAGCGGCGGATTCCTGGAGGCATACCAGTCGGCCACGCTCCGCGGCGGACACGCGGTCTGCCTGGTCGGTTACACCGAGGACCACTTCATCGTCCGCAACAGTTGGGGCCCTGAGTGGGGCGACGGCGGATTTGCCTACGCCTCCCACGCCTACACGGCGGCCGCTTTCACCGAAGCCTACGGCGCGGTGCTGTAAGCGGCACTAGTAACCCAGGGCCTCCAGGTCTTCCTCGCTCAACCCGTGGTGGTGGCCCAACTCGTGCAGGATCGTCAGGCGGATCTGCCGTCGCAATTCGTCCTCGTCGATCCGGCCCCGGCGGTTGGTGGCCATCGACAGGATGCCTTCGCGAAAGATATGGATCACGTCGCTGGGCACGCCCGAATGCTGGACGCTGCGATCGGTCAGCGGAATGCCGGTGTACAACCCGCACAGATGCCGCCGATGGCGAATCCCCAATTGGCGCATCTGGCGCGGCGACGGGTAATCCTCGACCACCAGCGGCACTTCATCCAGCAACCGGTGCACCGCTTCGGGCAACAAGGGCAGGACCAGTTCAAGCTGCTGGTCGAAGTAATCGCGAAGCTCGTCATCCATTCCCGCGCCGCCCACCTTGCTGGTTCAAGCACCGGACTTGTTCAAGGGCAACTGCAACACCAGGCAGGCGCCCACGGGCTCGGCCCTCCCTTGCCGCAGGCTGCCGCCCAGGTCGCCCGCCAGTCGCTGGCAGAGCGCCAGGCCCAGACCGACGCCGGGGGCCGTGCGAGCGGCTTCGTCGGCCGACTTGGAGAACGGCCGGAACAAGCGGCGTCTCTGGTCGGCGGCGATGCCCGGACCGTAATCGCGCACGGACCATGTCAGCCGCCCGTGCGAGTTGCCGAGCGTGATTTGAATCCGGCGGTCGTCGGCGGCCGCCGCATACTTGCAGGCGTTGTCGACCAGGTTGAACAAAATCTGCTCCACTGCCGAAGGATCCGTCGTCAAGCGGCATTCGGCCACGTCCGGTGGCAACTCCCAGTGCAACTCCATCCCGGCCTGCTCGGCCCGCTCCCGCAACCGGCACGCCACGCGTTCGACCAGTTGGCCGACAGACAGCGTTTCGCCGCGCCGCCGCCGGCTGCCACGCTCCAGTCGAGCGTACTGCAGGACGTTGTCCACGAGGTGCGTCAGGCGGTCCGCTTCCACGCGCAGCGTTTCCAAATACAGCCGAGTCCGTTCGGCGCCTTCCACCATGCCGCCGGATAACATTTCGGCGTAAATGCGGAAGGTCGTCAAGGGGGTTCGCAGCTCGTGGGTCACCGCCGACACAAACGCCGCCCGCCGCTCGCTCAACCCAATCACACCGCGCAACAGCACCGCCACGGCCGCGGCCGCCAGCAGCAGGCCGGTCCAGGCCATTAGCAGAGAGAACTGCATGGCCGACATCCGTTGCTCGGCGACCAGCGGCCCGGCGCCGCGGTCTTCCGCCGATACCACCAGTTGCACCGGCAACGTCGCCAGCAGCCGCCCGGGCGGCACCGGCTGGCCATTGGTCACCGGCCGCAAGTCGGCGTCCGGCAACAAATCGGTGATCTCGGCCAGCAACACCGACTTGATACGCGGCCAGTTCAGCCAGCAGCCCTGGATCATCACTTGCTCGCCCAGCACCGCTCGGCGGGCCAGCAGCAAGGCATCGCCTACCCAGACCGGCCGGCTGACGCCTTCCAGGATCAGCCCCGGCTCGGGCGCCTCCTGCCCGGTGACACGCTGTTGTAACACGGTGTTCGTGGCATACGTTTGATACGCCTGGTTACGGCGTTGCCACTCGTTCTGGCTGCGCAGTTGCGGCTCAGCGGCCGCCGACTGTTGTTGCCGCGGTTCGGCCTGTTGCTGCATAGGGGCCTGTTGCCGGAGCAGCTCGTCGGCCGCCTGCCGCGGGGAATCCGGCGGCGCAGACACCTGCGGCGACCGGGCCTGCGGCGACTGGGCTTGCATCGAAGGGGCCTGCCGAGGCGTATCCTGCCGCGGTTCGCCGGGCGCCACGTTGAGGGGCGGCTGGAGCGAGTCGGACGTTTGCCGCAGCCCCAGATCGTTGATCAGTTGACTCTCGAAATTCCGTAAAGGATCCACGTTCTGGTTGCCCTGCCAGGCCAGAAGTTGTTGTGGTTCGAATTGCGGCAGCATCTGTTCGGGCAGCCGACCCAGCAGGGCCGAGTAGCCGGTTCGGGCCTGCAGATCCGCCAGCCGCTCGGCACTGAAACGGATCGACTCCAGCGTGGCACCGTTTTCCAGCGCGGGCGTGCACATCATCCCGACGGGATTCTGGGGCGACGACCACTGATCGCGCGGCGACACCTGGAAATTCAGCAGCACGTACTCGGACGGTTGAATCAGCAGCGGGGAAGGTACGACGCGTACGCTGGGCGTTTTCCCGCCGTCGCCGCCGACCGACTCGTAGAACGACTGGTAGACGAAGTACGGGCGCGCGGCCTCCTGGGCGATCAGGGGCGTCAGCGTCCAATCCATCCGCCACAGCGCGCTGCTGGCCAGCTCCTGCAGCTCGGCCTGCCGCCGGGCCTGTTCGGCCGCCAGGCGAGCGGTCTGTTCCGCGGCGTCCAGCTCCCAGGCCTTCAGCGTCAGCCAGGCCATGGCCGGCACGACGATCGCCAGACAGCCGAAGTACAGAAACCAGATTTGCCAAGGCCGTCTCATGGTCGCCCGCGCCGCGTGGGTCTTTGCGGATTGAATCAGGAGTCCGCCTGCCGGGCGAACATGTAGCCCTTGCCGCGCACGGTCAGCAAGATTCGCGGCGTGGTGGAGTCGTCGCGCAGCTTCTCGCGCAGCCGAGCGACATGCATGTCGATGGTGCGCGTCGAGATGCCTCGCGGACTGATCTGCCAGACGTTGGCCAGCAGTTCGTCGCGGCCCACCGCCCGCCCATCGTGTCGCGCCAGGTAGCGCAGCAGTTCCAGCTCGCGCTCCGACAGCTCCACTCGCTGGCCGTCCTCAAACCGCACTTCGCGCCGGTCGAGATCGGCCTGGCCGTCGGGCAGTCGAATCAGGCGCACATCCGTCGGACGCTGCGGAGATCGCCGCAGCACGGCCTCCACGCGGGCCAGCAGCTCGCGCACGCTGAACGGCTTGACCACGTAGTCGTCCGCCCCGCGCCGCAAGCCCTCCACCCGATCCTGCTCGTCCCCCCGCGCCGTGAGGATAATCACCGGCTGAGTGGGCCGGACGGCACGCACGCGGTCCAGGATCTGCAGGCCGGGCACGCCAGGCAACACCAGGTCCAGCAGCAGTAGGTCATACGCTTGTCCCACCGCCATCTCGGCACCTTCGCCTCCGTGGGCCGACTGCAGCACCGTGTAGCCGGCGTAGCGGAGCGCATCGGTGATTCCGCGGCGAATGGCCGTGTCGTCCTCGATCGTCAGAATCGTGAGTGCCGCCATGGTTTCCATTCTATCTGGCCAAGCGCGCCAAGGTAATGGCCGCGCCGGCCCAGGTCCGAGCCGGCCGGCCGGCTCGGACCTCGCTGACGCGTTTGGCTCATTACGCTGGTTCGTTATTCCGCCGCTCCCAGCGCAGGTCATGGCCGAGCCGTCCGGCTACTCGGACTGCGGCTCTGGCTGCTCACCCGCGGGGCCCTGGATCAGTACGGGCTGGTTGTCGAGTTGCAGGAGGATGTCGCCACCGAGTGAGACGACGGGCTGGCGCCGCTGCCGCACGAGCTCCCACAGCAGCCGGCTGTGTTCTTCGCTGCCGAACGCCACGACGCGGGCCGGTTTCACATCGCTCTGCTCGACGTAGCAGCTTTCCACCCAGCGGTTGCCGCGGCGGTAAAACGCCCGGTCGTCCACCTGCTGCACGTTGGTGATCGCCACGCGCTGCAGATCGGCGGTCCAGTAACCATTGCTCAGGTTCAGGCACTGCTGGCTGCGCTGATAGGAGTTGTTGAGTTCCTGGTTGACGGCGCCCACTCCCGACCGCACGTTGACCGCCCGATTCTGGAAGTTCCGCCGGGCTTCGGCCAGCACCTGGTCGCGCAGCGCCAGGTCGGTTCCCTCCTGGGCGAGAAACGCCGTATATTCGGTCAGGATGCCGAATTCGGTGGACAGGCGCACGATCTCATCGGTCAGCTCGCGCAGCCTGGGATCGTTCTCGCCGCCCGCCGTCGCGCCTTCCAGCCCCAGGTCGCGAATCTGATCGGTCAGCACGGCGATCTGCCGGCTGGCCCAGAGCCGGGGCACGAAGGTGTTTTCCGCCGTGGACTTCCCCAACGAGAACTCGAACTGAAACTTCTTCGGCTTCCCCGCCTGATCGCCCGTCAACTCGAACCGCAGGGTGTCGTTTCCCAGATAGCGCCCCAGCAGCACGAGCTGGTCGCCCTGGAACAGATCCGGCAGCCGGCTGGGCAGCACGTCCAGCACTCGGTCGGTGCGTTGCCGGCCGTCGGCGTCCAGCACATGCAAGCGGGGGCTGGCCAGCACCGGCCCTTCGAGACCGCGGAACACGGTGCCCACCTTGACTTCCACGTCCTCGCCGGGCAGCACGAACGTGGCGAAGCCCCGCGAACCGGCGGCCAGTTTATCCAGCAGCGGCGTGTTCACGTCGACTCCGACACCGAAGGTGAAGATCCGCCGTTCGTGCCGATTCGACTCCGCCGCCGCCTTGCGGATGGCCGCCTCGGACGTCTGCCCCACGGTCGGCAGGCCATCGGTCAGGAACAGCACGATCGGCAGGCAGTTCGGGCTGGGCGGGGCCTGCAGTGCTTCCAGCAACGCATCGTGGATATTGGTTCCTCCCACGGCGTTCACCTGGCTGAGGAATTCGCGGGCCTCGCGCAGCGTCTCGGCGGACTTCGCCAGCGGCCGGGCCGCGAAGCGCGTGATCGAATCGTTGTATACGATCAGGTTGAACGTTTCGCCTTCGTGCAACCCGGACAGCACCTGCAAGGCCGCCTCACGCGCCTGCTCCAGCTTCTCGCCATTCATGCTGCCGGAACGGTCCAGCACCAGGGTCAGCTCGCGGCGGATGGCCGGCTTGCCGTCGGCGGCGGAGCGGGCGGCATCCAGCCCGGCCAGTAACAGGAAGTAACCGCCCCGCTGGTCCGGGTTGGGATAAGCGAACAGCGAGGCGGTCACGGCGCCGCGCTCCAGCAGGTAGGACAGCCGGAAGCTGCCGGGTTCGCGCGTGGCGTGCTGGGCGATCCGCGTCGACACGGACTGCGGCGAGGTTTGCTTCGTGTCCAGGGGATGCGTGGGCGAGTAGACCGTGGCCACACCGCGGCTGGACTTGATCTTGACGTGCACGGTCCAGGGCACGTCGTACTCCAGCGACTGGCTGCGGGGCAGCACGTAGTCGACGCGGTCACCATCGGCCTTCAACAGATGCTCGTACGTCAGGCGCACCTTCTGGTCGCTGCCCGGTTCCACCGGAAACACGCTGCTGCGGATCAGGTTCATGCCGGCGAATTCCAGCAGCGCCGGGTCCTTCATCCGGGCCACGATCGAATCGAACGTCTGCCGCGCCTCGGCGTGCGTCAACAGGCGAGCGGTCGGCTCCGACGCGGCTCCCTGGAAACTGAAGCCGCGGACCGCCGCGCCATCGGGCACCGGCAGCAGAATCTCGGCCAGCTGCCGCTGCGAGGTCGGATTGTGCAACTGAATGTCCAGGGTCGTGGTAGCCACCTGTTCGACGATCACCACCCCCGCGTCCACCGCCGTGACCTGCACCGGCGCCGAGGCGCGGGCCGTCCAACTGCGCAGTTGCGGCATGATCCCGTGGGCCGCCGAAAGGTGCCGGGACGCCGCCGGCGCACTCACCTGGCCGAAAGCCGCCAGGCCCGACGCCGCCACCAACCAGACGCTCGCCAGACACAATCCGCGGGAAAGGAAACGTCGCATGGGACCAGGCCTCCTGAGACAGCACACGGTGAATGAACTTCCAAGCCGCGTTCATTCTACGTGTGCCCGGCCCGGCAACGTGTAAACGGTTTGTAACCTTGATAGTCGCCTTTCGCTCCGCGAAAGTAGACCTCACGCTCCGCGTGGCCTGCTAAAAACAGAGTAGTTTTGGTCGAGTAATGGGGGTTGTCGAACAGGCTACTTATGTTCCGTACCCATGTTGTAGCCAAATGGCCGCGCAAGCCACCAAACCCCTTCTGGCCCCCTCCCCGGCTTCCGGGGAGGGCTGGGGAGGGGCTCCTTTCTGCATTACCAAACTCAACCCGCAACTGCTAAATCCACTCAACTACCACCCGGACACATTCATACGAACCCGGATTCCGAATATGAATCACAACGAATCCGCGTGCGCTACAGTCCATTGCGCGAGATTAGCACTTGGTTGTCCGCTCGAACCCCGCAGGCCCCTCCCCAACCCTCCCCGGAAGCCGGGGAGGGAGCCAGAGGGATATCAAGGGGGAGCGCTCGCCGAAGCGGAGGCCGGCCACATGTCCCTCGGTTATAACGCCAAATTCCCACGGCAAGACAACTTAGGAGCTGCACGAACTCTATCCATGCCGGAGCGAAAGCAGCGCGCGACGCGCGATGGCGCCGGTGGAGAGTCCGGTCGAGCGGCCCGCTACTTTCGCGGAGCGAAAGGCGACGATGACGGAGTGAATGGCGAGTAACTAGTACGCTCGGCCACGCGCCGGTTGAGGCTTGCGAGCCGCGCGCTCGGCCGTCTCGCCGCGGGCCAGCACCAACAGCCGCTCCTGTTCGAGAAAGTAGGGCAGCTCGGCCACGACTTCCACGCCCTCGGGCAACTTGGGCCACCGCTGCAACACCCTGTCGGTGGTGATCACGTAACGATGCGCTCCGCCGGCCAGATACTGGTCCACGTCCAACTGCGGACGCTTGACCGGCACCTTGCCGGAGCCAGCGGCGGCCGAGTCGACGACCGCTTGCGTCTGGGAAGTTCCTGGCGATTGCGGCAGCCGCAACTCGCGGATCGAGCGGCCAGCATAAAACACCCAGCTCGGTTCCAGGCAGCCCAAGGCGCCGATCTCCGCCTCCGGGTCCTCCCGCATCGCGGCCAGCAACCGTTCGGTGCCCCGATGCTGGTCCACGCGGGCCGTACACCAACCGAACAGCACGGTTACCATAGCCAGTGCCGTCGCGGCAAAACCGATCGTGGTCGCTTGCCACCGCGATCGGGCCAGCAGCCACAGGCAGACGCTGGCCCCGACCAGCGGGATCAAGCCAAACGCGGCCAGCAACCGCTCGCCCGGCAAGTACCAGCGGGCCGCCAACGGCACGGCAATCAAGATGCCCAGCCCGCTGGCGGCCAGCAGCGCCAGGCCGACGTACAGGCCGCGTTTGCGGACCAGCAACTCGCCACGCGACCAGTGGTAAACAAACGCGCCGGCCAGCAGAGCCAATCCCGGATAACAGGGCGTGATATAGCTGGGCAGCTTCGTGCGGGCGATGGAGAACAATCCCAGGTAAACTCCCACCCAGCAGGCGGCCAACACGTAGCCGCTGGTCCACGCGTGCCGCCGCCCGATCCGCCGCGCTGTTTCGACCAGCAGCGGCACCAGAAACACGCTCCACGGAAAGAACCCCAGGATGATCGCGGCCGGATAATAGAACAACGGACCGCTGTGGCCTTCCATCGGCCGCAGCGTGCGGCCCACGTTGTGCTCCACCAGGAATCCGTGAATCCAGTCGCCCTCGGTTCGCAAGCCGACCCAGATATACCAGGGCAGAGCCACCACCAGCGCGGCGCCCACCGCGGTGATCGGCCTCATCGACCAGCACGTGCACAGGAAGTGCCGGGGAGCAAACGGCCGCAGGCAGTCCGCCACCCGGCCGATCCAGGTCCTCTGACCGGCCGTCGCCGCTTCGCCCGCCGGCGGCAAACGCTGAATCAACAGAAACATGCCGATGACGGCTGTCGGCAGCACGAGCCCCACGGGGCCCTTCGCCAGGATGGCGATTCCCATCACACCGTACATCAACGCGGCAACGCTCCACCGCGCCGGGAAATACTGTCCGGCCACCTGCGGTTCGGCCGCCAGCACGCTGACCCCATCGCTCGCGGAACCCGACGCATCGCCAGCGCGCGGTCGAAACGTGCCCCACACGTAGATGGCCGTTGCCAGGGTCGTGAAGAAGATGAATACCGAGTCGGGCGTCGCCGCTCGGCCCGCCACGTCGAACATCAGCGCCGTACTCAGCACGATCCCCGCCCAGAGACCGACCTGGCCATTGAATAGCCGGCGGCCGATCGTGTAGGTCAGCAGCACCGTGCCGATTCCCAGAATGGCCGACCAGAAGCGGGCCGCGAATTCGTTCACTCCGAACACCGAGTACGCGCTCATCATGAACCAGTACAGCAGTACCGGTTTGTGAATCCGCAGTTCGGAGTTAAAGACGGGCGTGACCCAGTCGCCGCGCAGCAACATCTCGGCGGCACAGCCCGCATTGCGAGGTTCGTCGCGGTCCCAGAGCCTCGCGCCGCCCAGGTTGACCAGCAGCACCGTTCCGGAAATGGCAACCAACAGCAGCCAATGCCGCACGACCTGAGGCATCGCAGTTCCTCCCTGAATATTCCGCAGTACGGGTCTGGGCCCCGTCCTTCCTGGCTACCTGTCAGGCCTGGCGACCAGCGCCAACGGTCCCGTACGCAGACTCTCTCCAACTGATGACTGACAACTGACAACTGACCCGCCTGTTGAGCGCGGGAGTCTAGACAAGCCGCGTCAGCAGGACAAGCTCAGTTTGCCCGCCGACCCGCCTTTCGGCGTCCGCATGGTTTCGCTAACCTGCGGCAGCGGTTCAGCATCCACCGGAGCAGCTCGCAGTGGCCCGATCCGAGACGACAATGTCCTTCGAGGGGAACGACCCACAGGCACTACGCCACCGTCGCTGGCGGTTGTTGTGCCTGGCCGCCATGCTGGCCGTGGCCGCACTGGTCTCGCTGCTGCTGGCCGACATGCCGCTGGCCCGGTTCGCCATGTCGCGCCCCCTGCCCAGGTTGTTCCACAAGCTGTTCGAGCTGTCCGAGGTGTTCTCACACGGTCTGGGCGTGCTGCTGATCCTGGTCGCGGCGGCCGTATTGGATCCCTTCCGCCGGCTGCAACTGGTACCGGTCGCGGCGCTGGCCTACGGTGCTGGGATTCTGGCCAACGTGGTGAAAGCGCTAATCGCGCGGGCTCGCCCGAACGCGGCCGAGCTGAGCGGTTCGGCCTGGGAGACTTTTCAAGGCTGGCTGCCGATTCTCTGGCCGGCGGACGCCGATCCGCCTTGGAACAGGAACTTGCAGTCCTTTCCGTCGGGCCACACGGCGACGGCCGTTGGCCTGGCGATCGGCTTGACGATCATGTACCCGCGGGGCAGGTGGCTGTTCCTGGCCTTGGCCTGTCTGGCGGCCTGCCAGCGGATCGACGCCGGAGCGCACTATCTGAGCGACACGCTGGCGTCGGGGTCGCTGGCCTGCCTGTGGGCAGCCGCCTGCGGGAATCAAGGCATGTTGGTCCGCCAACTGGAGCGGTGGCGAAATCGCTTCCCCGCCACTGGCCACCGCTAGATCCGAGGCCCGTTCAGGGCGTCTGGACCGAGGCGTCCGCGAAGCCCGCCTCGGCCAACGCGGCGATGGCACTCTCCACTTCGAACCCGCCGCCCACCGCCACGTGCACGACGCGGTTGTCGATCAGGTTCTCGTTTTTCTGTTCCGCCAGCGTCACCGACTCGACGCCGGGCTGGCTTTCGAGCGTCTTTTGAACGGCGGGCCAGCAGGCAAAGGGGCACTCCATCGTGGGGACTTCGAGCGCCACGGTGCGGGTCGCCTGGACGTTGGCACTGGCCGTGGGCTGCGGAGTGTAGTTCACCGAGGTCGAACAACCTGCCAGCACGCAAACGGCCAACAACAACAGAGAGCAAGCAGCCATTCTCATGAAATCTTCCCTCAAAAAACGATCGCCCGATGGAATTCAGGCGGGAAACAAGTCGGAGTCGCCTCGCGGACGCCGCGGAACCCGGCCGCTCGCCGCAGCCGCCGCTCCGCCCTTCGCTCGTCCCCAATTCTGGCACATCCATTGTACTCTTGCCAAGTCCAGGCATCCGCGGGCAGGGCCGCGATCCAAGAGCTTCGACAACAAACAGGTTTGGCGACCTGGCCGTCACCCGTTACACTCAGAGCCTGGGGAGAAACCGCTGATTGATCAGGGGCGGCGGCGACTCGAAGGGAGGTGCGAGATGATGAGTGGACTGTTGCTGGCGGCCTGGCTGGTCGTGACGCCGCAAGGTGGGAGTCTGAGCGAAACAGGCGTGGAGCCTCGCAGGTATCACGAAATCAATCACGACTTGCGGGAGCTGATTCGAGCGCACGCACGGGCGGAGTCTCCGGCCGCGCAAGCCGCCGTGGTCCAGGAAATGTGCGTGTTGTACGTCGAGCTGAAGCGCGACCCGCGCCTGGCCAGCAGCGACACATTGCAGGAGTACAAGGCGAAACTCTGGAGCCGCCTCGTACGGATTCAGACCGACCTGGAACAGCAGCTCGCCCGCCAGCAGCGACAGTCAGGTCGGCCCGCGGACGTGAGCGCGCCGGCCGCGGGGCCGAACGACACGGCCGACCTGGAGGCCAGCGGTAGCCTGGCCGGATCGCTGTCGTTGCTGGGCGGGGTACTCGGCGGCCCAGCCGATTTGCTGGCGCATGGTGGCTCGCTGGGGGGTGGTTCTCCGGGAGGCGGCTCTTTGGGAGGTGGTGCCGCCGGCGGCGATTACGGTCAGTCGCTGGTCGAGCTGATCCAACGGACGATCGCCCCGGAATTCTGGGACGTCAACGGCGGACCTGGCACGATCGTCTATTTCGCCCCGTTGCGGGTGTTGGTTGTGCGGGCTACCTCCGAAATCCACCACAAGATCGGCGGCGGCGTGCAGGGTCTTCGCCGCGCGGGACAGTGAATTGTCCTCTGGGGTCGATTTGGTAAGCTGCGTTGTTTTGCCGAGGAAACTTGGCATTACAACCGAGGAAAACTTGGACGGCCTGGGCTCCGGCGAGCGCTCCCCCTGGAAATCCCTCTGGCCCCCTCCCCAGCCCTCCCCGGAAGCGAGATCGTGCAGCTTTTAAGTTGTTGGATCCTCAGTGTTTAAGGCCCTTCGCTCCCGGTGAGCGCCCGTCAGACTGTTTTGGGCTTCGAATCCCGCCGGCTTGCCCGGCGGATCGTTAGGTTTCTCGCTAACGCCCGACCG
>JAGFJK010000012.1 GCA_024102795.1 Pirellulaceae bacterium | reverse complement strand
ATCCGGCGTCCACGATCAAGGGCGTGCGCACCAGGTTGTCCTGCTCGATGTAGTCGTTGCCCGGACCGAGCCCTCCGGCCAGCGAAGTGCCCACGCGGATCTCGCGCAGTTGCAGCACGTCGGCGACGAAGTTCGAACCCGTTTCGTGCGGCCCGAACCGTTCCTCCGCGCCGTTGACGCGCACGACCAGCGTCTCGCGGCCCGACATCACGCGGAACTGGCCGTCGCGTGGCAGGCCGGCCAGCGGGTCCTGCGGCAGAAACGCCAGCGACTGGCCACTGGTCCGCACGACGACGCCCCGCATCAGCCGTCCATCCAGTTCGTACAGCACGCCGCTCCCGGGCCGCAGGCCAGCGGCCAGTGCCTCTTCCACCAACCGGCCGCTGACCTGAACCAGGCCCCGATCGATCTCCTGGAAAATCAACCTGTCGGCCGCCGAATTGAGCAGTTCATCGCCATCGTACGGATCCTCGTCGCTGTCCTCGTAGATGATGTCGATAATCTGGTCGATCCGATCGAGCCGCGCCTGCACGCTACCGGTCACCTCGATGATCTCCTGGACCACCTGGTCGGCAATCTCCGGAGGCACACCTCCCCCTCCCCCACCCACGCCGCCTCCCGCACAACCGATGATCGGAATTGTGATATCAATCGCGGCCTGTTGTTCCACCAAGGTGATCTGGCCGAAGATCTTCAACTGCACGCAGCCCTGAAGCTCGATGAACCCCAACGGACCGCCGCTGGAGATCAACTGCTGCAGCTCGTCCAAATGAACTTTGCCGTCGTTGTTCGGATCACGCAGATCGATACCCACGGTGGCCATCAATCCGCCTCCGACGCTGGCGGACGCGATGGTGAAGCGGCCCACGTTCAGGCTGCCGCCGACTCCCGCGGTCAATTCTCCCGTGAACCCGAATTCCTGCTGCTCGGGATCGCTGGCCTCAATCGTCCGATTGGTACCCGGCCGGCGATCGCCCAGGTAAAATCCGTCCAGCACTTGCCCGCTGCGGATGCCTCGCGTGTCGAAGCCCGCCGAAAGATTGGCCGATACGCTCAGGCTGCCTTCCAGCAGGATCGGGATGCCTGGCGGAATCACAATCGTCTTTTCGATCAGGTCCACATTGGCCAGGTCGAGTTCCGGCAACTGAGCGAACACCAGGTCGACGTCCTTGCCGACCAGCACGCCGGCCAGGTCCTTCAACCGCAGGAAAGGAAACACAATCCCCAGGTCGGCCAGGTCCTGGAAGAAGTTGCCGATACCCAGAGGCAGCCCGGCGCCAGGCGGGTCGTCCAGTTGTTCGTCGTTGGGCGTCGCATCCATTTCTCCGCGCCCAATCGGCGAAGAGGTTGCCGGGATCACCACCTCGGGCTGACTGCCGTCGGCCGGGTCGGGCACCAGGTTCACCGGGTCGAAGTTGACACCCAGCGTTTGATCGCCCAAGTCCTCGGACCGTTCGATCAGCGTCACAACACTGACCAGGAATTCCAGCAGCCGTTGATCGCTTTCGTCCAGCACGCCGAACGACGCCAGCAGTTCGATCGGCGTTTGTTTGAGCAGCGGGATCTTGGCGTTGAGCGCATCCACCACGACCGGCGGGATCGGCAAGAATTGGTCCACCCGTTCCAGCACTCGGCGAGCGATCCGGTCGATGAACTGTCCGGCTTCGAGCCGGATTTCGCGCAGTTGCAGTTGCGGCGCGGGGCGGACCGCTCCGAACACGTGAAACGGCCGGAAGCCATCGGCCTGGGTCGCGTCGGCGTCGCCCCAGTCGAGTGCCAGGTGGGCCGAGAGGCTGGGGAAGTTGGGCGTGATCGACGCGTCCAGTTCCGCGTCCAGGTGCGCTTCGACCGTAAAGCTCGGCTCCGCCAGCGTCTGCAACTGGTCGAAGTTGTACTCCAGCAGTTCGGTCAGCGTCAGGCGCCCGTCGTCGACCAAGGCCTGCGGATCGTTCGGCCGGCCGGCGGCACCCTTCAAGTCTACTTGCAAGTGGGCTTCCAGGCGGTTGGCCGCCGGATCGAGCTGGGCTCCGACGTCGAGGAATCCCAGTTCGAACTGGGTGTCGAGATTGGCGCGAAGCTCGCCGCTGAGCGAGATTTCCGGCGACGACGGGGGTTGAATTCCCGGCCGGCTAACGTCGGTATCCAGGTCGCTGAAATCCGTCTTCAGAAAGAACTCGCCGCCCCTTTGGTAGCCCAGTCCCAGCAGCATCGTCAGATCGCCGTGAAAAGACAGGCCGGCGGCGCCCGTGGCCCGGAAGTTGAGGAACTCGATGCCCAGGTCAAAACCTTCCACCGCGAACAGCTCGGCGTCCACGGCGGGCTGGAACATCAGCGCGAACGTGACGCTGAGGACTTCGGTATGCGCATCGAAGGTGAACGTGGCGCCGGCTTCGGGCACGCGGATCGCGTCGTCCAATCGCACGATCAGCACGTTGTTCTCGCCACTCGTCATGTCGTTCTCGACGCGGGCCACCCGGCCCGTTGCCGCCTCGCCGCGCGCATCGAAGTAACGCACCTCGTCGTCCACGGCAATACCGGCCCGCGGGAAGTTGGCGCCCACCAGTTGGATTCGCAAACTGTCGTCGCCAGCCACGTCCGGGTCATCATCGATCAACGTAAACTGGGCGCCACTGACCAGCACCTCAGTCGTGTTGTCCGGATCGCGCTCCAGTTGCACCAGGTCGTCGCCCCGTTCCAGCACCATCCGCCCATTGAACGGGACCAGGTCCGATTCAATCACACCGTCGCGGTCGGCGTCGCCGATCGTCTTGATGCCGGGGATCTTCCGCAGCACATCGGCCAGCAGCATCGCCGCGTCGTAGACCGATTCGTTGCTCAGGTGCAATCCCATCGCGTTGCTGGTGTCCGGATCGGCGATCAAGTCGTTCAGCAGGCTGCGTAGCGTGGCCCCCTGCGGGCTGTTGAAGAAGTCGAACGCATCTTGCAGCGTCCGGCCAATCAGCGGCAGCTTGAAATTCAGAATGTCGACGCCCAGCAGTTCCGAGCCCCAGGCGATCAAGTCGTCCAGGTTGGCGAACAGGTCGCCAAAGTTGATGAGCGTGCTTTCCACCAACTGCTCGACGTTGAACGCCCCGACCACGATCGTGTTCTCGTCCAGCGTCGCCAGTTCGTCCGCCGTCAGCGGATCGCTCACGTCCAGCGGCGTGGCGGGATTGTTGTCGGTGGCGTTGTCGGCCGTGGGAGTCTCCAGCGCGTGGAAGGGCAGCGACTGGCTGAAATGGAACTGCGGCGCGACCAGCTCGGTCAACCGCCCGGCGACCAGCACCAGCGCATCCGCGGCCGACTGACCGCCGGGTACGGGCGAGGCCAGAGCGTCGGCATCGGCGGGACCATCCAACGGTACGATGGCTTCCACCGTGGCCTCGAACACCGGCACCACGCTGACTTGCCGCAGATCGCGCAGCGTCAGCCGCTGGTCGTCCGCCAGCGAGCCGTCGGGCCGCTCCAGTTGAAAATCAGCTCCCAGCGTCCCGTCGATGCGCAGCCGCGCCTCGTCCACCGCGAATCGCAGCGGGCCGATCGAAGCCTGAAAAGTCAGGGCCGAACCTTCCAGCTCGTCGAAGCGGCCGTCGTCGTTCAGGTCGTAGCCTGCCTGAGCCGACACGTGAACGCTCAGTTCCGGCTGAGCGGCTGGGTCGGTGGCATTGGCCGGCGCCAGATCGACGAATACCCGGTCCAGGATCTGCGGCACCTGCCCCGTCCGCACACCGAACGTCAGGCCCAGCAGGGCGTCAGCCGCCACCGCGAGCGTGCCGTCGCCCGTCAGACTCAGACCGCCAAACTGCTGTCCGACCTGAAAACTGACCGGCACCGATTGCTGGAAGCTGCCTGCCAGCGTCACTCGGAAGCGAATGTCCTCGGTCGTGATGATCACCGCTACGTCCAAGCCGCCCAGTCCAGCCTCGTCCAGCTTCTGGTTCAAGAACTGTTCGACGTTGCTGGCCGTGGAAAGATCCTGGTCGCCGCCGTCCCCGAACTGGTCCACGAACGCCTGACCCAGGTCGATCAAGTCGTTCAGGCTGCGATTGACCAGCGGTAGTTTCGTATCGAACACGCCGCCCGCACCCAGCTTTGACAGCTCGCTGCCCAGCGCATCCAGCATGTCCAGAATCACTTGCACGTTCAGCGTCTGGAAGCTTTCAAAGGCCGTCAATTCGCCCTGCACGTCGATGCTCGTCAGCACATCGACCAGTTGCGAGACATTGGTGAACTGGCCCGGCAGGCCGCCGCCGCCGTCGTCTTCCGGCTCGCCGCGCAGCGACAGCCGCAGGTTGCCCAGCTCGGTCGAATCGCCCAGCGAGGCATTGATCCGCAACCCGTCCAGGTCCAAGAAGCCCGCGAACCCCAGGTCGAACACGTCGGCCAGGCTGGTGTCGGGAGCCAGCAATTCGTCCAGCGTCAGCCGGCCATTACTCTCGGCGCCGGTGCCCGGATCCGTCAGCTCGATCTGCACGGCAAGATTCAATTCGATCCCTTCGTTGCCATCCTCGTCCTCGGGCGTTTCGGGATCGTCGTTCGGCGCTCCAGGCGGCAGGTCTTCGGACAAGTTGACGTTCAAGAAGCCAAAGGCGCCTTCGACCGCGGGGTCGTTCAGGCGAGCGGTCACGGCCAGCGAGAGCTCTGGCTGCCCTGCTTCGCCAGTCATAATGAAGAACCGCTCCGCCGGTTCGAGTTCCGGCGCCAGACTGATGCCGAGCGTGATGGCGACGGCTGGCTCCACTTCCAGTTCGAGCTGTGCGGACGCTTCGAGGCTCAGCCCGGCCACGCGTCCGCTGAAGTCCAGAGGCAACGCGTAGCGATACGGTTCGATATCAAAGCTGACCGGCAACTGAATCATCGGCCCGTCGCCCGCATCGACCACCGAGATGTTGTTCAGCAGCTCGAATCCCGTCAGATCGGCCAAGGCTCCGATCAGCTCCTGCAACGTCGGCAACTCGACCGCCAGGCCATCCTGCAGCGTGCCGACCAACGTGGCCAGAACGCCGGCCCGCTGGATTTCGAACCCCGGTGTCGCCATGTCCGGTGCCGGTTGACCAACAGGAACCGCCAGCACAAACCCGCCCGCGTCCAGGCCGCTGATCGTGCCTTGCCGGGTTTGTCCATCGGCGTCGCGATACTGGACCAGTTGCCCCGCCCGCACTCCGCGCAGGCCGAGCGCGATGCCGGTCGCTTCGACAAACATCAGCGGGCTCTCGGCGGTCCCCACTTCGGTGATCGAATCGACGTCCAGATCATCGATCAGCAGCGGCCGCGAGGGGCCATCCAGAAGTTCTCCGACGGACTTGTTGATCAGCGGCAGCGGCACCTCGCGCAGGTCCTGGCCCGTCGCCTGCTGCACGACGACCAGCAGTTGATCGATCGTCTGCCGGATCTCGGCCAGCGACAAGTCGCGCAGCGCCGCGAGCGGACCCGTCGTATCGATCTGGACGTTCGACAAGTCCGTGGCGTTGGGCCAGGTGACGGCCAGCATCGTTTCCGGCAGATCCAAGTTCAGCAGCTTGGGGATCACTCGCCCGCTGAGCACCACGTCTGGTTGGCCATCCGCCTGGCCGTCGCCGTACGTCGTGACGCTCAGCAGGCTGCCGGCGGAACCATTCAGCAGCTCGGCCACCCGCAGCAATCCGTCCGCTTCCGGCGTGCCGGCCGCTGGATCGCGCAGGTCGATCTCAAGCCGAGTCTGAGGGTCGACGACCAGCGAGACGTCGAGCAGCTCGGCTTCGAGAAACCCGAGTTGCCCGCTGGCGCTGCCCGTGGCTTGAACCTGATCGATTACCAGTTCGGGCTCGACCTGCCCGTCGGCATCGGTCGGCTGCGTTCGCAGAAAGAAGCCTTGCTCGTCCACTCCGACCAGCAGGTGCGCGCTGACGCGGGCGCTGACCGCCGCATTGCCCGACACGGCCAGGTTGCCACCCAGCGCCTCGGCCTCGAGATGCCCCTCACCCGACAATGGCCGGACGATCCGCACATCGAGTAGCGTTGTGCCGGGCGGTGTGTCCGGAACCAGGAACACGTTGCCCGCCGTGTCGTCCAGCGCGTCCAGGCGCTCGGCCAGCTCTTGCGGCGTGGCGAGCGAGAACGAACCGATGTCGGCCAGGCGAAACCCTTGGGGCCCCTCCTCGATCAATCGCCGCAGCAGCGAGATGCCCGCCGTCACTCCCGATCGTTTGCGTTCGCGCAGCGGTTTGCCGCCGGGAAAGACCTGGCGAGCGTCCGAGATCGGGTCCGGTTCGAAAATGTCGGCGCCCATCAGTGCGCCCGGCAGATCGACACCCAGGCCGGCCAGCGCCGCCCCGTAATCGGCGTCGTCCATCTGGTTGAGCACGATGGCCAGCGATTGCAACGCGCTTCCCAACTCGGCCACCGCGCCAGCCGGCACCGCCGCCGGATTGCTCAGCGCCGTCGTATCCAGCATCTCGGTGCCGCTGGCCGTAACCACCTGAAAACGGCCTTGGCTGCTGATCTGGAGCACGCCGCTTTGACTGCTCAGGTCCAACTCCTCCAGATCCACGTTGCCCAGCCCTTCGACCAGCACGCGGTCGAACCCATCGCCGCCGACAAAGTCAAGATTGCCAAAGCTGGCGGCCAGGTCCACGTAGTCGACGGGGCCCGACAAGCTGAGCACCCCGTGGGCGTTGTCGATGACCAGGTCGTCGTCTCCTCCCAATCCGTCCACCTGGATACGATGCAGCGAAATCAGCGGCACGCGGCGGTCGGCCACAAAGCCGTCGTTGTTGACGAACACTTCGACCGTCAGCGGATCGTCAGGGGCCAAGGCCAGCCGAATCACATCATCCTGAGCCGTACCTTGCACGTGCAACACGCCGGGCTGCGACAACTGGCCGCCCGCGGGACCGTTGCCCAGCACGTCGGCAACCGCCCACGCTCCGCGGCCCGCCGTGCCGATCAGCAGCACGTCGTCCGCCGGGTCCGCGGTCAGGCCGGGCGAATAGTCCAGGTCCATCACCTGCACGCCGGGCAAGCCGGGCGTGTGTTCCAGCGGCGCGACGCCTTCCGGCGGGCTCAGACCGTACGCGGCCCAGACCGGCCGCGAGTTGGTCACGGGGCTGGGATTGAACGCTCGGTAGACGGCTCCCTGGCCGCCGACCAGCACGATCAGTTGCCCGCCGTGGCGTACCACTTCGACCGTCCGCAGGCCGTGCCGCTGATCGTCGGCCAGCGAGCCCGTCACGTCGTGCCAGTTGCGCCCGCCATCCTCGGTCATGTAGATGTGGCTGTTCTCGACCGCAATCGCTCGTCGCCAGTCGTCGGGGTCCAGCGCCAGGTCCGAGATTCCGGAGCGCGGACCACCAGTTAGCAGTGTGCCGTCGGCGGCGAAGAAGCGGCCGGCCACGAACCGCTCGTCGTCGCTGTCGGCCTTGGTGCCCGGCGGCGGCAGGTGATGCCGCACTTCGACCCGCGAGCCGCGGGCCACGTACATCACGTCGCGGTTGATCCCGGATGCAGCCTGCGGATCGCGGCCGCCGTAGGCCAGCGCCGAAACGTACGACTGCCCCTTGCTCAGCGTATCCACGATGCGAATATGCTCGCCCCGATCGTGGCTTTCGTAGACCGAGTAGCTGCCCAACGCCAGCCGCTCCGGGTCCACCGCGTTGACCACGAACGGGATGCTCCAGAAGCTGCCGCGGTTGAAGGTTTCGATCGAGTCCGTGTAGGTCAGCGCCTGGGCCCAGTTCTCGCGGAAGCGGGCCTGCGTCCGCAGGTTGGCTCCGGGCACGGCCAAAGCCACGCTGACACCCAGCGTCGGCCCGCTGTCGGGGATCGGCGGACTGAGCTCCTGGCCGTTGCCGTCGAATTCGCGCCGATAGAAGAATGCGAAGTTGTTCCCCATCACGTAGTGCAGGACGTGATCGTCCAGATCGGTCTGGCCGTTCTGGTTGATGTCCAGTACGGCCACGGCCTGCGTGTTGCCGTCGCCCCTGATCGTGGTCTGCCAGGTGAGTTGGTTTGGACCCGTTTGCAGGGCGGCGCCGATGTCCTGGAACCCGCCCAGCAGCCGCTGGTTCAGCGGATCGTACGCCAGGCGGTGGTCGCCGAATTCGGCCAGGCCGAGGTTGCCGTGCCGCGGTGCCCAGACAGGCTGGTCGTTGGTCAGCGGATCGCCGTCCTGGTCCTCGCCGCGCGGGTTGTCCAGCCGGTAGATGCCGCCGTCGTCCACCTCGATGATGTAGTCTCCCAGCACATCGTCCGCTACAAACACCATCTCACGCGAATCGGCATGTGGCGCCGTCCCGCTCGCTCCGTTGACGATCAACTGTTCCCACTCGGTCGTCGCACCGAACGTGCCGCGGAACACCCGACCCACGAAGTCGGTGGCGCCGGCCTGGTTGTTGGAGATCGAACCTTGCGTGTCTCCGCCGACATAGACGATCGCCGGGTTACGACTGTCGGCCACGATCGAGAAGTGTTTCGATCCCTGCCCGCTGGGATGCAGTCCGTAATCCCTGCCGTCGTCGGTCGTCTCGGGCAGTTGCGTGGCGGCGGACCAGGCGATCCCGTTGTCCGTGCGGTAGACGTTGGACAGCCGGCCGTTCGAGTTGATGAGGCCCGCATACAAGACGGTCGAACCGGCGCTGTGCAACGCCAGTTTGATGCGGCTGGAACCCGTGCGGTCTCCGGCCGCGATCCCGTTATGGAATGTCTCCCACAAGTTCCCGCCGCTGCCTGGCAGACTGCGAAAGATGCCTTGGCCGGGTACTGCCGCGTAGTAAATGTCGCTGGCCCGATCCGCCAACAAGTGGCTGGCCCCGGCGATCGGCAGCTTGGCCACCGCGCCGGTTGAAAGTGGCGTCCAGGTCTGTCCGCCATCGTCCGTCTGGAACACGCCTCCCCTGCCTCCGCTGCGCTCGGTCGCCACAAGCACCGAGCCGGAATGATCGCCGAAGACGATGCTGGTCACGTTCAGCCCGCCGAACAGGGCCGGCGCAATCGCTTCCCAGCTTGCTCCGCCGTCGCTGGTCTTCAGCAGCGCCTTGCCGGGCGGACTGAAGCTCGCACTGCTCACCTGGCCCGCGCCGACGTACAGGATGTCGTCCCCCGTGTCGCCGGCGGTCGAATCGTACGGGTTCAGCGCCAGGGCCGCCACCGACAAGGATTGGCGCTGGCCGCCAAGCGTCGGAAGATCGTCGGTCAGCGACACCCAGATCGGATGATTCACATTCAAGTTGTCGGTTCGCCAGACCCCGCCGTTGACGCTGCCCAGGTAGGCCAAGGCCGGGTTGACCGGATGGAGCTGCACGGCGTGCACGGCGCCGACGACCGGATTGTCCTGGGCGTCGAGCCCCAGGGTTTGGCCGCCCAGCACGGGGCTGGGTCCCTGTTCGCTCCACTGCCCATGTCCCAGCACCGTGCTGCTCAGCACGACGCGCTGTTCCAGCGCTTCGAGCCAAGGACGGCACAAACGTCTGCGTTGGTGGCGAGAATTCCCGCGGTGATGCGTGGCACGCATGATCCATCCCCCCTGTTCCGGCGGAGGTCGCGATGAGGCGACGATGCCCGCTGTGAATCGATCCGCACGACGAGATGCGTTGATGAGTTGCGGCCGCGCGATGCAAGCGGCTGGCGGCCGGCTAATCAACTACCGCCGAAGCAGCGGGAGGTGTGACAGGGATTTCGGCCAGCGGCGTTCCGTCGAAGACTTCCGCCGACCCATCCTGGTGGACAACGGCCAGAAACCGTTGTGAAGAATCGAGCGCCAGCCAGCGGATTCCATCTCCGGGGGCTTCCAACGTCAGCAGCTCGCGGCCCTGGACCAGTTCCCAGACGCGTACTTTGCGGTCGAAACCGCCGCTGAACAAGCGAGTTCCGGACTGGTTGTAGGCCAGCGCATACACGCCGGCGCTGTGGCCGGTTAGCTGCCGGCGCAAGGCGCCTCCGGGCAACTCGCGCAATTGCAGCGTGCCGTCCCGCAGTCCGACGGCCAGTTCGCGACCGCCTGGCGCGAACGCCACACTATGGGCCATGGCGGGAAAGGATAGATCCAGTTCGCGGCGACCGCTCTCCACGTCGAGAACTTGCAAGCCTCCGCCGTCGGTGCGTCCGTAAGCGATCGCCAGCTTGCCGCCATCCGGGGAGAAGGCCAGGCCGTAGACCATGCCCGGTATCCGCTCGCTCTCGTACTGCACTTGGTGTGTGGCCAGGTCGATCAGAGCCACGCCGCGCGTGTTCCACCACAGCGCGAGGCGTTCTCGCTGCTGGTGCAGCGCCAGGGCGCCCGCGGGCCCGCGCGGATTGGCAAAGCGGGCGATTGTCTGCCCTTGGGTGTCGGCGATCAGGACATCGGTCTGGCCGAGTCCCGCCAGACACGCGAGCCAGTCGCCGTGGGCCGCAAACGCTCGTCCCAAGGGCGCCGGCCGAATCAGCTCGGCCACCTTTCCATCGGCCGGATTCAGCCGCGAGATGCGAATGGGCACTCCGCGGGAGCCCTCGATCAGTACGAACGAGCCGTCCGACGTCGCGGCCAGTCCCAGACAGCCCAAGCCATCGGAGAACGCCACCGGGGTGTACGACTGATCGGCGGATGCGTCCCAAACCTGGACCTTGCCGTCTCGCGACGCGACGGCCAGTTGCGAGTTGTCTGGCGAGAATTGCAGGTCAAGCACGTCGGTCTCGAGGCCGCGAATGGTGTTGGGTCGGCCGTTGCGGACCAGGTCCGTGACCGCGATCGAGTGTTCGCCGCCGGCGACTGCCAGCAGGCGGTTGTCGGGCGAGAGCGCCAGTTTGAACTGATCGCCGACTTCGTTCGTGGCCGGCCGGAAACTTCGCGGCGCTGCCGAACCTCCCACATCCACCATTCTTAGTGTGGCATCGGATGCCAGGATGAGAAGTTGGTTGCCGGTCCCGAAAACCAGTTTCAGCGATTCAGCCTGGATCCTGTACTTGCGTCGCACTTGACCGTCACTCAAGTTCCAGACCCAGACGGTCTTGGTATCCGAGTGATGGGCCGCGAGCCACTGGAGATCGGGCGACAAGGCCACCGCCAGGAACCGCCCCGTGGGGGCGCCGTCCAGCGGCAGTCGCTCGCCCGTGGCCAGTCGCACAAGTTCCAGTCCCATGCCGGCCGCCGCCAGCAGGTTGCCGTCGGACGAGTACGCCGCCTGCCTCCAGGCGCCGGGGATCGCGGGAAGCTCGCCATCCGGCAGGCCGCTGGCAGGGTCGAACAGGAACAGCCCCGTTGGCGGGCCGCCACAGATGGCGATCCGCGCTCCGTCCGGACTAAAGGTCGCCGACAGGACCTTGCCGAACGAGGCCTGCAGTTCGCAAACCCGTTGCCGATCGACAACGTCCCAGACTTCCAGCCGCTGGCCGCAAACCAGCAACTGCCGACCATTGGGCGCCCAGGCGACCAGTTGCGCCCTGCTCTCCGCGGGCAGCGAGAACCCGTCCTGCTGGCAGCGGCGGAGCAAATAGTGCCACTCCCAGTCGCGGAGCGTTTCGGGGCATTGCCGCAGAATTCGCCGGGCGGCCGCCAGGTGGTTCATCCGCCACTCGCGATCGGCCAGCACCACCTGGTAGCCGTAGCCTGTCCGGCGCTGGTCCTCCAGAGCTGCGTTGGCCCGTCGCTGCTCCGTGCCGAGTTTCTCCAGGGCCTCGGCCAGCGTCAGTTTCGCCTCGGTTTCTTGGCGCAGCGCGCGTTCGGTCTGCTGCTGCTCGTGCCGTACGCGCCGGTTGCCGGCGGCCAGCATCGCGACGCCGACCAGCAGCAGCAGGATCAGCATGCCGAGCGCCGCGACGACGGTTCGCGCGTGCTTCCGCAGCCAGCGAGCGGCCTGTTGCCTGGGCGTCGGGCGGCGGGCCAGAATCGGCTGGTCGTCCAGAAAGCGGCTGAAGTCCGCGGCCAGTTCGCCCGCCGTGGCATACCGGTCCGCGGCTTCCTTGGCGATTGCCTTCAGGACGATCGTCTGCAAGTCGGGCGGGATGGCGGGATTCAAGCGCCGCGGCGGCAGCGGTTCCTCGTTGACAATCCGCTGCAGCAAGCGTTCCCGGTCGCTGCCCGCGAACGCCGGTTCCAACGTCAGCAGCTCGTACAGCGTCAGGCCCAGCGCATAGATGTCGCTGCGGTGATCGACCGCGGCATGCCAGCCGCGTGCCTGCTCGGGACTCATATACCGCACGGTGCCCACCAGGTCACCGGTCATCGTGAGTCCCGCGTCCCCTTGCAGGCGGGCCAGCCCGAAGTCGGTGATCCAGGGGGCGCCGTCGGCGGCGATCAGGATGTTTCCCGGCTTGATGTCCCGATGCACGATACCCAACTGGTGCGCGTGGTCCAAGGCGCTGGCCACTTGCCGGATCAAATGGACGGCCGAGCGAACGAAGTGATTGGAACTCCAATCCAGGTCGGTCGAAAGCCCGACCACGGTGACTGCTTCCGTGCCCGCTGGCCGCGGTCGATGGGGCACTTCCTCCCGCCGCGCGCGGTCCCGCAGCTCGGCCACCACCGCCGCCAGGCTGCGACCTTCGATCAATTGCATGACGAAAAAGTGCACGCCGCCCTCGCAGCCCACGGCGTACACGGGCACGATGTGCGGATGCTGCAGCAGAGCCGCGGCTTGCGCTTCGTTCTGAAACCGCTGCAACTGGCGCTGGTCGAGTGCCGCGGCCAGCGGCAGCACCTTGACCGCCACCAGCCGGCCCAGCGACCGCTGGCGAGCCCGATACACGACGCCCATCCCGCCGCGCCCGATCTCCTCCAGCAGCTCGAACTCGCCCAACTGGCTGCGTGGCGCGCCGCACGGCTGGCCGGCGATCGGCTGGCTGGTGTCGAGCCGCACCAGGTCCAGCGAAGCCAGCACCTGGCGGATCGCCGCGCGGTGCGGCGGGTAGCGGGCGGCGATCACGTCCGGATCCGGGCGCTCGCCGCGCTCCAGCAACTCCAGGTACTCGTCGGCGATCTGCGCCACCAGCACATCCAGCGAATCGTCTCGGACATTCGCGGGGCCGTTCATGCGTCTTCCCCCAGCAACCCCTCGCGCACCAGCGCCGCCCGCAGCCGCAGCAAGGCCCGGCCGTAGCGTTTGCGGGCCGCGGCCTCCTCCAGGCCCAGTTGGCAGGCCACGTCCCGGTGCGACAGGCGCTCGACGTTCCGCATCAACAGCAGCTCGCGGTCCTCGTCGCTCAGTGTACCCAGGGCCACGCGGATTCGCCGGATGGTCTCGTCGCGGGAAAACTGGGCGCTCGGCGAGGGCTCGGCGGACAGAAACCGGTTGGCCAGCAAGAGCGACGAACGGTCGGGCAACGGCACGTCGCGGCGGACGGAGCGTTTCGCCGTCTCGACATGCGCGCGGCGGGCCTTCTGCAACCGCTCGATCGCCGTCAAGCGCAGCCAGAGCCGAAACGGCATCGGGCGCCGCTGCAGGTAATCCTCCAGCCGCGAATAGGCCTCGAATTGCGTATCCTGGACGATGTCCGAGGCGTCGACCCGCACCCGCAGCGCCGCGTCCAGACGCAATTCGATCAGCCGCGTCAGCTCGCGGCGGTGGCGGAGGAACAACTGTTCGAACGCCTCCCGGTCGCCCTGCTGCACCCGCGCCAGCAACGCCGCCGTGAGTTCGGAATCCATGGGGGAGCGCTCAAAGCCAGACACGATCGAAAACGCCAGCCAGGTCGTCCACGACCCAGAGTCGCACTGGTCTCTAACCGGATACCGCCGCACACGCCTTCGATGTGACCAGGAACGTGGCAAGAAGTCAAACAAATCATGTTCGAAGACTGTGCGCAAGCACGATATGCTTTTCAATCACGTGCACATCGATCACTTCTGGCCGCTGCGCCACTTCGAATCCCGCCAAATCGACCCCAGAGGTCAATAGCTTATGGTGGAGCGATTGTCCCCAATCGCTCGTCCGGCGGACCGCCGGACCGCGCATCCGGGCCCTTGGCCCGAACGGAGCCGATTGAGAACCATCGGGCTTCGGGTTGATGATTTCATGGCAGTGGTCCTTGAGGTATGTCGGCTTGATGCCCCAGGAACCAACTTCCTGCCGAGGAGAAAGAGAATCTTCAAGGTTCGTCCTCTCTACTGTCACCTTCGGAGTCGATGAGTGGCAGCGAATTCAGTGCATTGACGCAGCGGTCGAGTGCCTCGTTCAGCTTCTTCGCTGCCGAGTCGTTGGCGTTGAGCGAATAGATGCCGAGAAGCGATCTCGCACGGGTCATCGCCACATAGAGATTGGCCGACAAGATCTGACCGTCTTGCGTCGTATATTGGTCGGCACACGGGATCAGTACAATCTCGGCATCGTAGCCCTTGTACGAGTGCGACGTGGTGACGAGCAGGGTATTCGGCTGCCGCTCGAAGGGGCGATTGGTTTGAACCGAAAGCTCCACGCCGATTTCGGCCAACCTCGGATCGAGCGTCGATTCGAGAAGTCGCACCACCGACTTGCCGTTGTAGATCAGGCAGATGTCCGACGCGGAAACACCTTCCTTCGTAAGCAGATGGGTGATGTGCTTGCCGAGGGCGGCCAGCTCCTCATCTCGGCTGTCGAACTTCCGCAAAAATGGCTTCGGTCCCTGCACCTGATTGAATCGCACCTGCAGCCATTCCTCACCGGCTCGTTCGGTGCGTTCGATGAGGCCAAGCGAGACAAGCTCCTTGTGGTCGTGCAAGTCGCCTTCTGGAGAGAGGCGATGCAACACGTTCACGGCCAAATCCATGATCGGCTGCGTCGAACGGAAGCTTTCTCGCATGATCGTGGAGCGGCCACGCATGTCGAGTCCAAACTCCGACCACTTTGGCGTCTTCCGTCCGTAGACGTTCTGGGCATTATCGAAAAAGATGTGGGCCGAACGGCTGTTCCGGTCTTCCTGGTTCGTCTTCTCCACAAGCGAGAGCAGGAGCCGGAGCGTGTTCGGCCCCATGTCCTGGGCCTCGTCGATGAAGAGGGCCTGGCAGCGGGGAAGGATCGCAGCTTCCTCTTGCCGGTTCAGGAACTCCTCTGCTGCCCGGTCATACTCGAACTCAAAGGCATCCATCGATAGCGAAATGCTCGGAAGTAGTCCGGCCAACACATCCTTGACGTGCATGAGTGAGACGTTCTGCCAAGGAAACTCGAACTTGTTCCCGGCTCCCTTCCAGGCTCCTTCTATCGACTCGCGCAGGAGTTTGTGCAGCGATCGATTGGCGTACACGGCCCAGATTCGAGCATCGGGTTTACCGGCCATTCGCTGCGCGGTCTTGGCCAGCCAGTTGGAGAGAACGACTGTCTTGCCGCTACCAGCAACACCACGCACGAGCCTGGGCTTACCATCGAGGTCCAGGTTGCTTAGCCGCTGTTGCTCCTGCGATAGGATCGGCTGCATCACCTTCCGTTTGGCGATCTGTCCGCCGAGGTTGTTCTCGGTGGGTGGTTCGCCCAAGGGCAACTTCGTGGCAACAACCTCAGCTGTCTCCCATCGCACCTGCCCCGCATGCCGCCTGAGCACCTTGGGCGAGAGCGATTCCGCGAGGGGGCGAAGGTGCGGTTCATTCATCTCGTTTCGACTGGCCAGTAGGATCACAGCCTCCCTCGCTCGACTGAGGCCGACGTTGATGAGCCGTTTCCATTCGTCATAGGGCCAACTGCAACTTCCGGCGTTCACGGTGTCGAAGACCACGACATCCGCTTCAGATCCCTGCTGGCTGTGGACGGTCGAAGCGTTCCAGCTTGTCAGTCCCTCCGCGGCGAGCCACTTCGAGATCACCTGAACCTGGGCCTTGTACGGCGAGATGAAGAGGCCGTTGCTCTCACGCATGTCCGGATCATGGAAGAGCTTCGTCAGGATGTCGGGCGTGATCGACCGCACCCAGCTTCGGTTACCCGGCCCTCGCTCGGCTCGAATGGAGGCGAGGTCCGATCCCTCTTCGTCCACCACATACCAGATCGCTCGCTCGCCATCCTTCAGCAGCTTCGGTAGTTTCGTCGCTCGTTGACTGGTTTCCGAGGCCGTGGTAAGCACGCCGTTGTACTGGTATGCCGAGACGACCTTGCACACGTCGGGGTGCATCCGCCGCTGTTCGGAGAGAACATGCACGGCCTCTGGAGTGGCGTGAATCTGGTGGAGATGGCCGACGCCGCTGTTGGCGAGCCACGTCTCCTGTCGTGTCGGCAGGATGCGGGAAATGCGGCTGATGGGAGCAAGCTGTTTGGAATCACCAACAAGCACGACTCGTCGGCCGGCCAGGAGCGAGAGAGCGGCGATGGCCGCCCGTGAGATCAACCCCGCCTCGTCGATGAAGATTGTGGTGAAAGGAGCTTCGCCCTTCTCGATCATCCTGCGGACGACCTCATCGTCCACGAACGACATCGCTTTGAAGGCCGTGGCCACCACGACCCGCACGGAGGGATCAACGAACACTTGCTTGGCTTGAGCCCCACCGCTGGCACTCCGTAGCTCGGCGATCTGCTTTCTCGTGAGTGCCTTCTCTTCCCACGAGTCGAAGAGCGGGAGCTGCTGAGCCAAGTCGTCAATCTGAAGCATTATGTCGGACTCGGTTCCCCAAAGCATGGATTCGAGACCGACATCCCGGAACGCCTTCAACGATGCCCCTTTGCCGATCCGCAGAATGTCACCAGCGTCAAGAGTGTCACACTTTTTGTCACGGGCCGCCTTGCCGATGGAGAGAGCAACCGCATCGGTCGCCCGGTTGGTGGTTGAAACGACGAGGATTCGCTCACTTTCGTCAGCAAGAACTTCGGCAATCTGTTGGCCGGTCGTGTAGGTCTTGCCGGTGCCGGGCGGTCCCCACAGCACGTTCCACGAGTGCTGCCACCAGTCCCGCAGATGCGGAAGCCCGACATCGGACTTCTTGGCAACCGGCGGATGAATGCCACCAGCAGCGGCGGAAAGGCGACGGCAAAGCTCATCCCGCATCGGCTCGAAGCGCGACTCGTGGTAGATGTCGTCGATGGTGCCGAGGAAGGCGAACGGCCTCACCAGGAACGTGCCAAGGATCGGCGGGTTCTCCGGGTTGGTCAGACTGATGAAGAGACAGCCATTCCGCTCATCGACTTCGAGAACTTCGCCCGACCAGAGCGACGCCTCATCCACGGGCGACTCTTCGAAGTCGGCCATGTCGATGCTGCCGTCGCCGTCATCGGGGAGAGCGTGCGGTTGGAAGGCCACGGCTCCCTCCCAAGTCCAGTCGAACTCCACCGAACTACCGACGTGGACGGCGTAGACCGTGCCGCGATCTCGCTCGGCGATGATGCTCAACTTGCGGCACCGCAGCCGCTTCCACTTCGAGCTGTCCCGGAACTCCTGCCGCACCGCCGTCTTGGCGTCGTGGAAGAGAAACACGTCGGCAGGCGGCAGACCAAGCTCAACGGGAAAGCGAGCATGCTGGAACTCGGTCGCCGAGGCGAGCGCCTCAAGATCGGCTTTGGCGGGATTCCCGTCCATCTGACATTGCCTGCTGGGTCAGCCCGCTCTTCAGTCGAAGGTCTCGAACTCTCTGGCCGAACTGCAATTGCGATTCCGTCAGCGGTTTGCCTCCACCCCACCGTTACGGTATCCTGCTGGTACTTTTCGGTCAAGAATCACCGGCCGAATAAGTTCCCAAAGGACTTGAAAACATGGCCAATCAATGCGTCATCAACGTCGATCTGGCGGGTGTACCACAACGGCCTTGTGAAACGTCCGTCCGAACGAGATGGCAAAAAGACTCCTGACAAGGAACTGCTTGGCCCCACGGAGGAGGCCGATGGCGAGACGATTCTCACCGGCCTCGTGGATACGCTCCTCGATGTGCCCGACCAGGAGATGAACAAGCCGTTCAAGGACTGGAAGCGGGCTCTGACGGCCTGGAACGAACGGAGCGAGATCGAATCCCGCAGGCTGTCGTTCGGCGACGATGACGCCTTCGACTTCTTCAAGAGCGACGATCTCGACATTTCCGTGCTGGGGCCATTTCTGACCGAAAGGGACGGCGTGACGGGACTGAAGTTCCTCGGCAATCCGCCCAAGGGTCCACGGATCGGCCACGACTCGCTGAGCCTGGACGAGTCGGAATTCAAAGGTTTTGACGCGGGCCATACGATCAACGGGCACTCGGTCGTCTTCCGGCTGCGCTACGGCGGATTCAGTTACCTGTTCTCCGGCGATCTGAACGATGAGGCGAGCCGCATCTTGGCCCGGAAGCACCAGAGAGGTGAGATCAACGTCCGCTCGGAAGTATTCAAGGTGCCGCACCACGGCTCCGCGGATTTCTCCGGGGCGTTTTTTCAGATGGTCTCGCCGATCATCAGCGTCGTCTCCAGCGGTGACGAGTCGGCGAGAAAGGAGTACATCCACCCTCGTGCGACCCTGATGGGAGCCTTGGGACGCCACTCCCGTGTCGATGAGCCGCTGATCTTCGTGACCGAGATGGTGGCCTTCTTCAACGTCGAAGGCTGGGCAAGACTGACCGACCCGAAGAAGGACGAGAAACGAGGCGAGTTCTTCAGCTTCAGCCGCACCGCCTACGGCATCGTGAAGACCCGCACCGATGGCAACCGAATGCTGGTCTACACCGACAGCGGCAAATCCGACATGAAGGAAGCGTATGCGTACACGCTCGACGAAAACGGCTTGCCAATGCCTTCGCCGGTCGTGAGGGTGTGACAGTCGATGAGAAGGACGTTGGTAACGCAGCCCTGTGCGAGCAGAACGGACATCACGCAGAGGCGGCCATCGACGAGATTATCACGTTGCCGGTGCCGCATGGCTGGGTGCGAACCAGCATACCGATCATCGGAAATGTCCGTCACGGTACTCGCCCCGATGGCTTGGGAACAAGGGGCCTGGGAACTCGCTCCACCGGAGCGCCCTGGCCGGCACGCGGCTGACCAATCGAACGGCCGTCGTAAGAGTGGCATCGCGCACCCCCCCAAGATTATTGGTTGACATGGTGCACACACTCTTGCACACTGCGCGGGCCAGGCGTTGATCACTGCGCCTGGAAACCCATCTGCACCTGTCCCGGTGCCGTCATTGTCGCGCGCATTCCGACGCAGGAGATTCGCATGGCACGCCACAAGACCCGTTGTTCGGACCTTCAAACTCTGTTCGTAAAGGTTCTTGGCCGACGAGTCGCTCGGCAAAGCAGGCACCGTTCGGCGCGGCGTTTCTTTCGCCCGGCGGCCCTGGGCACCGAACAGCTCGAACAGCGCCTCGCGCTGGCCAGCATCGGCCTGATCGCCAATGACGTGGGGAATCGGGCCGTGGTTTTCAACCCCGATACCAAGGCTGTCGTCGGGAGCGTTCCGATCGGCATTGGCCCTGCCACCGGGGACGCCTTGGTTACCGACGACGGACAGCTAGGTTTCGTCACGAACTTTGCGGGACTGCTGTGGGCCATCGATCTGGCCGCGCCGGTACCCGCCCTGGCCAATGGCGGGGCACCGATCCAGATCGCCAATCCGGGCGAGGACATTGCCATCACTCCCGACCAGCAGTTCCTGGTTGTTTCTGACGGTTCGACGGTTGTGCCTCTCGCGATTGTCAGCGTTACATCGCTGACTCAGGTGGGGACGTACTCCTTGGGACACGACGCGAACTCGGTGGATGTCGCCCCCGACGGTTCGGTCCTTGTCACGTCATTCACCACCGATCGCGTACGCCGCCTGACGATTGACTCGGCAGGCAATGTCACGGATACGGGACAGTCGCTGCCGGCCTTCAATCCCAACAACGTGATGGCGGCCCCAGGCGGACAGACGGGGGTGGTGGTGAGCGGGTCGGGCGGTTCCATTCAATCCTTCCGGCTGAACGGGATGACGGCCGTCGACAGCCGGCAACTGTCCGGCTCGTATGGCTATTCGGTCGAGTTCAGTCCGGCGGGGGACCTGTTGTACGTGCGCAGCAAGAGCACCACCACGGGCTTCGTCGACGTGTTCGACTACAATCCCGCGACCGGTGCGGTTTCCGCGTCGCCCCGCTTCACGATCCAATCCGGTTGGACACCGGATTTCCTGTTCGGCATGGAACGGCTGGCCTTATCCGCGGACGGTGCGGAACTCTATGTCACGCAGCTCAACTCGGTCGAGGTGTTTGACGCAACGAATGGTTCGCACCTCGCGTCCATGACGCACCCCGACATCCGTGCCGCCACGGGAATCGCGATCAATCAACTGGCCAGCCGGTCGGAAATCCACGGGACGAAGTACGAGGATCGGGACGGTGATGGCCAGCGCGATGCGGGCGAACCGGGGCTGGCCGGCGTGACGATCTATCTCGACCTGAACAACAACGGCGTCCTGGACAGCAGTTCCGTCCAGTCCGGAGTCGAACCGGACAACTACTCCAGCGGGCAGGTACTGTCCCAGGTCAACCCGGCCGTCACCCTCTCGGCCACTTTCCGTGGAGATACGCCCAGAGACGTCGTGGCCGCCAATTTTCCCAATGCGTCAACGACCGGGTTGAACGTGTTTGCTCCCGCCGGGATCAGCCCTGCCTCGTGGTCCGGGGATGCCTGGTGGCTGGAAATGGATTTTTCGGCGCCCGTGGATTCGGTCAGCTTGGATTTCAAGTCGGTGCGGTCGCAAGTGGTCGGCGTGCTCGAGGCCTACGACGCGCTGGGGAACCTGGTCGAGACGGTGACGACGGCGCCGCTGGACGTGCTGGAAGCCGAGACACTCACTGTCCAGCGGCCGGGAATTGCCCGCGTGATCGCGCGGACCACGCCGGGCGTGACGGGATTAACGGTCGTCACCCTGGACAACCTGCGGTTCAGCGCCGGGCAGGCGGAACCATCTACCTTGACCGACGCCGACGGGAACTACTGGTTCACGGGCTTGCTGTCGGGCAGCTTCACCGTCCGCGAGGTGGTTCCGGACGGTTTTCGGCAGACGGCTCCGCTGACCGCCAACGGACGCTTGTTTGCCACGAATGTAGCCGCCGCTCCCGACCAGATCCTCGAACTCGACCCGCAATCAGGCGCGGTCTTGAACGTCTTGCCCTTGCCCGGAAACATGAACTTCGGCGGACACGGCCTGGCATTCGATGGCCAGACGTTGTTTCTGGTCGATCTCCAGCGTGACATCCTGTTTGAACTCGATCCGGATACCGGCACGATCCTGGACCAATCGCAGTTGCCTCCGGGAGATTACGATGGGCTGGCGACGTTGCAGGGACGGGTGTTTGTAGCCGACCTGGTCCGCAACGATATTTTGGTGTACGACCCGACCACGGACACCGTGATGGGCGTGCTGAACATCGATGGCGTCAATCCGGGAGCCGATCTCGCGGGCGGTTTGGGGGAATCCGGTGACCGCACGCAACTGGTCGCGACCACGGCAACCAATGACGTCCTGTTCATCGATCCCGCGACGGGAGCTGTCACGGCCCAGTTCAACCACGGCGTCGGTGGATTCGACGCGGCAGTCACCGGCTTGGGGGGCGAACTGTACCTGGGCTTTGGCACTGTGGGCCCAGGGATCCGCGTCCTGGATGATCAGGGCTCCCTCCAGCGGACACTGAACGCGAACTTCCCGGTGTTCGGTCTCGGGGGCGGAGGTAGCGATGGGGCGCACTACGTCAGGCTCGGCGCCGGCACCATCGTCAGGGGATTGGATTTCGGGAATCAGCGCGAAGTGGAAATTCCGGTGATTACGTCGCTGCAACTCAGTCAGCAGCGGATCTTCGAGAACGAGTCGGTCACCTTGACCGGCACATTCGAAGACAGCGAGCTGGCCGATGAACACACGGTGACCGTCGATTGGGGCGATGGCCACGTCACGACCACGGTCCTGGCAGTCGGCGACCGGAGCTTCTCCGTCGCGCACCAGTACCTGGACGACGGCGACTCGCCCGGCAACAACTCTCCCAGCGACACCTATCTCGTCACGGTGACCGTTTCTGACGATGACGGGTCGGACACCGGCGGGCAGACCCAGGAACTGGTTGCCAACGGCGGTTTCGAGACGGGAGACCTTAGCGGCTGGACGGTGGTCAGCGCCGGTTCGGGCAACTGGCTGATCAACGATGGTAGCCTGGACCCACCCGGTCCCGGCCTGGCGTTGCCGCCCATCTCCGGGAATTACGATGCCCTCGCGCTGCAGATTGGTCCGACCCTGACGATGCTAACGGGAGCCGCGGTGGTGCCCGCCGATATGCTTTCGGCTACCTTGCGCTGGACCGACCGCATCCAGAATTTCTTCAGCAGTTTTGAGGTCCCGAACCAGCAGTTTCGCGTTGAGCTGGTAGACTCCCTGGGCAATGTGATTCAGCCGATCTACGCGACGGTGCCCGGCGACCCGTTATTGCAAGTCTCGCCGAATCAGCGGGAATTCGATCTCACCGCGGTGCTCCAACCGCTGGCCGGGCAGAACGTGGCGTTACGGTTTACCGTGGAGGACGATCGCTTTTACTTGAACGTCAACTTGGACGATGTCAGCCTGCTGGTCGAGACGGCGCTGACCGTGACCGTGGACAACGTGGCTCCCAGGATCACTTCCCTGGGCGACCCGGCGCCGGTCCAGGACAAGGGGCTCGAGGGAGAGCCCGTAACGCTCACGCTGGCATTCGACGACCCTGGTTCACTCGACGTACACACCATCTCCGTCGACTGGGGTGATGGCACAACCGACGCCGTTGTGCTGCCGCTCGGCTCCCGCTCCTTCTCGCTGCCTCACACCTACAGCTCGGGCGGGATTTACCCCATCCGCGTCGCTTTGGTCGACGACGACAGCGGCGCGGACGCGATCGAGACCGAGGCCTTCATCTCAGGCGCCGGGATCCAGGAAGTCGACGGGGAACGTGTGTTGTACGTCATCGGCACTTCCGGCGACGACCAGGTGACCATCAACCGGCAAGGCAACGGCGCACTGCGCGTGCATGCCTCGTTTATCGACGAGCCCGGCGGACGGTTGTTCACGGATCCCGATCTGGATCGCATCGTCGTGCTGCTGTGCGAAGGCAGCGATCATCTCAATCTGGCCGGCAATCTCTCACTGCCCGCGTGGGTCGACGCTGGTGGTGGCGACGACCACGTCAATGGCGGTGGGGGTAGCGATATCATTCTGGGGGGTGACGGTGACGATCACCTGAACGGTGGCGGCGGCGACGATCTGCTGATCGGCGGCAGCGGACAGGATCGATTGGTCGGCGGGCCGGGCGACGACCTGCTCTTTGGCGGTGCATTCTCGCCCCCGATCGCTCGCGGCGAGTTCTGGGCCGTGCTCCGGGACATCCAGCGGATCTGGAGCGACGCGGACCGCGAGTTGGCCGACCGCCGAGCTGAAATCGCCAGCCGAGATGATTTCTTCGGCCAACTGTCGGACGACCTGGCCGCCGACACGCTGACGGGTGCCAGCGGTAATGACTGGTTCCTGACGTTTGACGGCGACCAGGCAACTGACGTTCCGGCCAGAAAATCGGGAGATGTGGTGACGAGTCTTGATTCCTGAGGCCGTGCGATTGGCTCGGCGGAACCATCAGCGGACAAAGCCAGCAGACGTTGCTTCCCGTCACCGCCTGGCGCAAACTGTTGGCATGGGTTGGCACACCACGGTAACTTTCTGGCGTTCTTCGGCGGCCAGCGGCGGGGCGTGGCTGATCTGGGTCGCGGGGCTGCTGGTTGCGCCAACGGCCTGGGGTGAGTCGCCCGCTGACATGCAGCGCCAAACGGCGTATTTCCGCCAACGGATTGAGCCGGTGCTGACGGCGCACTGCTACCAGTGCCATTCGAGCGGTGCCGAAACGCTGGAGGCCGGACTGCGACTGGATGACCCGGCGTCGCTGCGGCGGGGCGGCGACAGCGGGCCGGTGCTGGTGCCGGGCGAGCCGGACAAGAGCCTGTTGCTGCAGGCCCTGCGGCACGAGAACGGGCTGGAGATGCCGCCCGACCAGCCGCGGTTGCCCGACTCCGTGATCCGTGATTTTCGGCAGTGGATCGCCGGCGGCGCCTTCGACCCGCGCGAACCAGCGGATGCGGCGGATATCGACCCGCTGCAGGCCGCTCGCACGCATTGGGCATTCCAGCCTGTCGGCGCCGCGCCGCCTCCCGCCGTGCACGCTGGCGACTGGCCCCAATCGCCCGTCGATGCGTTCGTGCTGGCTCGGCTCGAAGCTCGCGGCTGGCGGCCC
>JAGFJK010000006.1 GCA_024102795.1 Pirellulaceae bacterium | reverse complement strand
GACCGCGCGCAGCGCCCGCTGCGCGTCGTCCCGTTCGACCAGCACCGAGATTTTGATTTCGCTGGTCGTGATCATGTGGATGTTGATGTTCGCCTCGGCCAGCGCCCGGAACATGCGGTCGGCCACGCCCGCCTGCCGTTCCATGCCCAGTCCGACCGCCGAGACCTTGGCCACGTTGTCGTCGGACGTGACGCCTTGCGCGCCCAGGATCGCGGCCGCCTCGTGCACCGCCTCCAGCGTCAGCTCCAGCTCGTCCTTGGGCACCGTGAACGAGATGTCGGCCAGGCCCAGTTCGCCGACATTCTGCACGATCATGTCGACCGTGATCTTGCGGTCGGCGATCCGCGAGAAGATCGCCAGGCTGGTCCCCGGCACGTCGGGCACGCCCAGCACGGTGACGCGGGCTTCGTTGCGGGTCAGGGCCGCTCCGCAGACCGGCTGATCCGGATACTCCGGCTGGTCCACGATCATCGTGCCGACCGAATCGGACAGGCTGCTGCGGACGTGGATCGGGACGCCGAATTTCTTGGCGAACTCGATCGAGCGGTTGTGCATCACGCCCGCTCCCAGGCTGGCCAGTTCGAGCATCTCGTCGTAGCTGATCCGGTCGACTCGGCGAGCTTCGGGCACCAGCCGCGGATCGGTCGTGTAGACGCCGTCGACGTCGGTGTAGATTTCGCAGGCATCGGCCTGCAGGACGGCCGCCAGGGCGACCGCCGTGGTGTCGCTGCCGCCGCGCCCCAGCGTGGTGATGTTGTAGTCCTCGTCGATCCCCTGGAAACCGGCGGCGATCACGATGTGGCCGTCGTTGAGCAGCTTGCGGACGCGGTCGGTCGAAATCGAGCGGATGCGGGCCTTGGTATGCGAGCTGTCGGTGCGGATGCCGATCTGGGCGCCCGTCTGACTAACCGCCCGGAAGCCCAGCGAATGGACGGCCATCGCCATCAACGCCACGCTGACCTGCTCGCCCGTCGACAGCAGCATGTCCATTTCGCGGGCCGGGGGGCGGTCGTTGATCTGGCGAGCGAGGTCGACCAGCAGGTCGGTGGTCTTGCCCATCGCGCTGACCACCATCACGACCTGGTTGCCCTGCTGCTGGGCTCGAATGGCCTTGCGGGCCGCGGCCAGGATCTTCTGGCTGTCCGCGACGCTGGTCCCGCCGAATTTCTGCACGATCAGAGGCATGGGTGGAGCGAGTTCCTTGTCCGTGAGTTAGCGCGTGCCATCCAGGAAGTAGCGCATCAGCTTCCAGCCTTGCGGGAAGCTCAAGCCCGAGGCGGTCGCGGCCACTTCGTCGTACGTGGACTGGCCGTCGGCGGCGACTCCCGTGCCGGCGATGGCCAGCGGCACGGCGCCGTGGCTGTGCGTCTTGGTGCGCAGCGGCGTGGGGTGGTCGGGCGTGACCAGGATGCGATACTCGCCCTGCTCGCGGAGCGCGGCCCACAGCGGCGCGACGATCCGCCGATCGATCTCCTCCAGGGCCTGGATCTTGGCCGCCGCATTGCCTTCGTGCGAAGCCTCATCCGGCGCTTCAATGTGCACGCAGATCAGGTCCGTGTCGGGCAAGGCGTCGATCGCGGCCTGGCCCTTGGCGGAGTAGTCGGTGTCCAGGTAGCCGGTCGCTCCGGGCACCTCGATCCGTTCCCAGCCGATCAGCGCGGCCAGGCCCCGCAGCAGATCGACGGCCGTGATCATCTTGCCCCGGCGGCCGTAGACATGCTGGAACGGGTCCAGGCGAGGCGTCCGGCCCAGGCCCCAGAGCCAGACGTTGGTGGCCGGCAACTTGCCCGCCGCGCGCCGCGCCTGGTTCACCGGATGGTCGGCGAACAGGGCCAGGCTGCGTCCCATCAGGTCGTTCAGCAGATCGCTGCCGGGCCCCCGGGGAAAGTCGTCGGCGATCGTCTTGTCGGTCAGGTCGTGTGGCGGCGTGGTGCGGGTTTCCTGGGTGAACGGCGCCGTTCCCGGCGTGCCGCGATACAGCAGCAGGTTGCGGTAGCTGACGCCCGGCACGAACTGCAGGTGGTTGTCACCGAGGTGTTGCTGAGCGGTGGCCAGCAGCGCGGTCGCCTCCTCGGTCGATACATGGCCGGCCGTGAAGTCGCGCATCACCTGGTCCTGGATCGTGACCAGGTTGCAGCGGACGGCCCAGTCGTCCGGACCGAGCACGATTCCCTGTGCGGCCGCTTCCAGCGGCGCCCGGCCGGTGAAATTGGCTTCCGGGTCGTAGCCCAGCAAGCTCATGTTGGCCACGTCCGAGCCGGGCGGAAGGTGCGCCGGGACATGGTTGGCCAGGCCGACCACGCCCTGGGCCGCGATCTGGTCCATGGCCGGGGTGCGGGCGGCTTGCAGGGGCGTCTTGCCGCCCAGCGACTCCTGGGGTTCGTCCGCGCAGCCGTCCGGGATCACAATCGCGTACTTCATGCTGCTCTCCCGCTCCCTCGGCTCGTCGTACTCTCACCCGCCCTGCCTGGCCGTCTCGCGCCCGGTGGGGCCAACCTTCGCCGTCATCCGCCGTCTTCAGTCCAGAACCCGCATCCGCACGCAGCCGGGGCGGACCCCAGGCAGCCGCTCGATGTCCCGCATGGCTTGCTGGGCCGCGCCCTCGGTGGTGGTGTGCGTCATGATCACCAGCGGCACGGCCGTCCGATCGCCCAGTTCGTCCGGCTCGTGTTGAATCAGCGAGGCGATCGAGATGGCCTGGTTGCCCAGCGCGCCGGCGATCCGGCCCAGCACGCCGGGCTGGTCATCCACGGTGAAACGCCAGTAGAAACGGCCCGGCAGTTCGGCGTGGTCCCGCATGTTGACCAGCGGCGGGCGCTGCGACCAGAGCTCCAGTGTGCGGAACGTGATTCCGGTTCGTCCCACGACCGTATCGATCAGGTCGGCCACCACGGCCGACGCGGTGGGCATCTGCCCGGCGCCCAGGCCGTGAAAGAACACTCGGCCCACGGCGTCGCCTACGACGCTGACGGCGTTATAAGCTTCCCGCACCTCGGCCAGCGGCTGGCCGCGTTTGACCAGCGTGGGCGAAACGTGCAGTTCCAGCCCGCTGTCGGTCAGATGGGCGATGGCCAGCAGCTTGACCCGGTAACCCAGTTCCCGCGCGTACCGCAGATCGGCCGGATCCAGCGAGTTGATGCCGGTGCGGGGGATGTCGCGCCAGTGCACGCGGGCTCCGAAGGCCAGGTGGGCCAGGATCGAAAGCTTTTGAGCGGCGTCGGTGCCGTCGACGTCCATTGTCGGATCGGCCTCGGCATAGCCCCGCCGCTGCGCCTCGGCCAGCGCCAAGGCGTAATCCATCCCCTGCTCCTCCATCTGCGTGACGATGAAATTGCTGGTGCCGTTGAGGATCCCGCGGAGCGACGTGATCTGGTTGGCCGACAGGCACTGGCTGATGTTGGTGATGATCGGGATGCCGCCGGCCACCGACGCCTCGAACGCGATCGACCGCCCCAGCTCGCGGGCCCGGTCGAACAGCTCGCCCCCGTGTTCGGCCAGCAGCGCCTTGTTCGCGGTGACCACGTCCTTGCCGCTTTCCAGCAGCCGCAGCATGATGGTCCGGGCCGGTTCCAGCCCGCCGATCAACTGGGCGACGACCTTGATTTCCGGGTTCCCGGTGACTCGCCGCAGATCGTCGGTCAGCAGGCCGGCGGGCAGTTCCACCTGGCGCGGGCGGCGAACGTCGCGGACGACGACTTGTTCCAGCCAGAGCGTCTGGCCCGCGTGCCGCGCGGTCCGGTCGCCGTGGTCCAGGAGCAGCCTGGCCACTCCCGTCCCCACGGTTCCCATCCCCACGATCGCCACCTTGGTCTTCTGCATTCGGCCACCTGAACCCGCACTGCCCTCGAAAGAATCCCACAATCGTAGGTCCGGGTCCGGCGGTGCGTCAAGGCGGAGGCGCCGGACGCGTCCGAGCTTGTTAAGTTGTGTCGGTCGCTCATACTCCGTGGGCGACTTTCGAAGGCGAGCGACAGGCAACCGGCCGCCATCCCGCGGGGATGAACGCTGGTCGCCGACCGCTCGCGAGCAACCTTGGCCTTGAGGAATTGCCGATGGAACCGCATGCCCTGGAATTCCTGCAGAAACTTCTCGAAGCGCCCGCGCCGTCCGGCTACGAACGGCCCGTGCAGGACGTGGTGCGGGAGTACGTTGGCGGCGTGGCCGAGGAACTGACGACCGACGTGCACGGCAACGTGATCGCCTGCGTCCGCCCGGAGGCCCGGCCGCGGCTGATGCTGGACGGGCACTGCGACCAGATCGGCTTGCTGGTCAGCCAGATCGACGAACAAGGATTCATTTACACGCAGACGATTGGCGGCTGGGACCCGCAGCAGCTCGTGGGGCAGCGGATGGTCGTCTGGACTCGGCAGGGCCCCGTGCCGGGCGTGATTTCGCGGAAGCCGATCCACTTGCAGGACGAGCAGGAGCGGCAGCAGGTGGTCAAGCACAAGGACCTGTGGATCGACATCGGGGCCCGCGACAAGCAGCAGGCCGAGCAGTTGGTGCGGATTGGCGATCCGGTCACATTGCGGCTGGGGATGCAGACGCTCGAAAACAATCTGGCCAACGCGCCAGGCATGGACAACGCCGCCGGCGTGTGGGTGGTGATGGAGGCCTTTCGCAGGGCTCGCCGGCTGGGTGCCCGCTGCGGCCTGTTCGCCGTGTCGACGGTGCAGGAGGAAATCGGCCTGCGGGGCGCTCAGACCAGCGCCTTCCGGGTGGACCCGCAGGTGGCCCTGGCGGTCGATGTGACTCACGCCACCGACTGCCCGACGATCGACAAGCGGCAGCAGGGTGAAATCCGCCTGGGCGCCGGCCCGGTGATCTTTCGCGGTCCCAGCATGAATCCGGCGGTGGTCGAACGGCTGATCGCCCTGTGTGGCCAGCACGAAATTCCCTACCAGTTGTCGGCCATCGGGCGGCCGTCGCCCAACGATACCAGCGCGCTGCAGATCAATCGGGCCGGGGTCGCCACGGGGCTGGTCAGTATTCCCAACCGTTACATGCACAGCGCGGTCGAAACGATTTCGCTGGACGATATCGATCACGCGGCCGACCTGCTGGCGGCATTCGCGGTCAGTCTGAGCGAAGCGGACGACTTTACGCCCTGAGCGTGACCCGGCGCGACTTTTTCAGAAATTTCCGCCGCCGTTGACCAGACGTGTCACGAGTGCGCAGAAGATGTGGCTTGACTCGTGTAGCCCGACGCATGGAGCCCGACGCATGGAGCCCGAAACATGGAGCCCGAAGCGTGAGCGAGGGACCGGCTGTACGATCACCAGGCGAGCGGGGGACGTCAGTCCCCTGTTTCTCGTCACCAGGCGAGCGGGGGACGTCAGTCCCCTGTTTCTCGTCGCCAGGCGATCGTGCAGCTTTCAAATTGTTTTGGGTATGGAACTTGGGATGATGAACCAATCGTCAGCTCGACGTCGCCGAGCCCCCCTCAAAATACTCCTGGCCACCTCCCCGCTTCGGGGAGGGTTGGGGAGGGGCCTGCGGGACTATGAAGCAAAGCAAGACGCTCAAGTCGCACATGGCTACTCGCGGGTCGCGGATTTCGGACGAGTCGAACATCAAATTGAGGATCCGAATTCTTGAGTGCGACAGGAGTTGGGTGATTCCATCGGGTGCCAGTTGCGTCAATACAAGATGCAAAGGAGCCCCTCCCCAGCCCTCCCCGGAAGCCGGCGAGGGGGCCAGAGGGATATCGAGGGGGAGCGCTCTCCGAAACGGAGGTTGTCCAAATTTCCCACCGTTGAATCGCCAAGATTTCCCTCCGCTGTAACGCCAAACTCGCTCGGAGAATCAACTTATAAGCTGCACGATCTCGCTTCCGGGGAGCGGCCTGCGGGATGCTTGGCGAAGCGCGGTCCATGATGAGCTCAACGTGAAAACGAGCGCTTCGGGTTACATTCTCGCTGACGCTTCGGGCGAAAATCGTGCCCACCTTGCCGCCGAACCACCCTGGACGCCTGGTGAAAGACCGCACTCATGCAACAAGTTTTTCTTGGATTGGACGGGCCCGTTTTGCCGCGTGTGGCGGACTATCTGTTCCGGCAGGCGGCCCGCGGGCCGGCGGACTTGAGCGATCTGCTGGTGGTGGTGCCGGGCCGGGGCGCTCAACGGCGGCTGCTGGAGTTGCTGGTCGAGCGGTCGGAGGGCGTGGAGGGGAGGTTTCACCCGCCGCTGGTGTGTACGCCGGGGCGGTTGCCGGAGGAGCTGTACGAACCGCGGCGGCCGTTCGCGGACGACCTGGTGCAACGGCTGGTGTGGGTCCGGGCCTTGCGCGAGGTGGGGGGGCGGTGGCTGGAGCCGCTGGTGCCGGCGCTGCCGGAGGCGAGCGACATGGCCCGCTGGCTGGAGCTGGCGGACATGCTGCGGCGGTTGCACACGGAGCTGGCGGCCGACGGTTTGGACTTTCAGAAAGTCGGCGAGCGCGGGGCGGCGATCAGCGGTTTCAACGAGTCGGCCCGGTGGGAGGCGCTGGCTCGCGTGCAGGAGATCTACCTGGCACAGCTCGACGCGCTGGGGCTGTGGGATCTGCAGACGGCTCGACTGAAGGCGATCGAATACGGCGAGTGCCGGACGCAGCGGCGGGTGGTCCTGGCCGGCACGGTGGACATGAACCTGGCTCTGCGGCAGATGGTGGACCGGGTCGCCGACCGCGTGACGGCGTTGGTTTTCGCTCCGGAGGCGTGGCGGGAGCGGTTTGACCAGCACGGTTGCCTGCGTCCAGCGGCCTGGCGCGAGGTGACTCTGGAGCTGCCGGAGACTTGCGTGTCCGTCGTGGATCGGCCGGCGGACCAGGCGCAGGAAGTGGCCCGGCAGGTGGCCTTGCTGGAGGGCCGGTATCGGGCCGACGAACTGACGATCGGCGTGCCCAACGAGGGGCTGGTGCCGGACGTTTGCCGAGTGCTGCGGCAGGTTGGCGTGCCCGCTCGCTGGGGGCCGGGCAGCCCGATCCTGCAGACGGGCCCCTGTCGACTGCTGGCGGCCGTGGCCGACGTGCTGCGAGGGGAGCGAGCCAGCGACGTGGCGGCTCTGGTACGGCACCCGGACATAGCGCGGTGGTTGCAGCGGCAAGGGGTCCGCGGCGACTGGTTGACGGAGCTGGACGGTTACTATCAACAGTACCTGCCAGCCCGCTTGACCGGCGAATGGGCCGGGCAGGATTCCGATTGGCCCGCGCTGAAACAGGCCTGGAAGCTGCTGGCCGGGCTGCTGGAACCGCTGCGGTCGGGTCCCGGGGGACCGCCAGCCCAGCCCCAGCCAGCCCAGCCCCAGCCAGCCCAGTCCCAGCCAGCCCAGTCCCAGCCGGCTCGACCGCTGTCGGCGTGGAGCGGACCGTTGCTGGAACTGCTGCGGGAGATCTACGGAGGCCGTACCTGCCACCTGGACGATGCGGTGGACCGGGGAGTGCTGCGGGCGTGCCAGGCGCTGGTCGAAGCGTTGCGGAGTCAAGAGGAGCTGCCCGCCGAGCTGGCGTTGGAGCTGCCGGTGGAGCAGGCGGTGCAACTGACGTTGGAGCGGATTTCCGGGCAGCGGGTGCCGCCGCCGGACGATCCGGACGCGGTCGAGGTGCTGGGCTGGCTGGAATTGCCCTGGGACGACACGCCGGTGCTGATTGTCACGGGAATGAACGAAGGCGTGGTGCCGGAGGCGGTCAATGCGGACCTGTTTCTGCCCAACGCGCTGCGAGCCGGCTTGCAACTTGAAGACAACGACCGGCGATACGCCCGCGACGCGTACTCGCTCAGCGTGCTGCTGGCCACGCGGCGGGAGATCCGGCTGATTGTGGGCCGCCGCACGGCCGAAGGCGATCCGCTGTTGCCCAGCCGCCTGCTGCTGGCCGCCGCAGGTGAAACGGTCGCTCGGCGAGTGCGGCAGTATCTCCGGCCGAACGGCGCGCCGCCACCGCCGGTACCGGACGGCTGGCGGGAAACCCACCGGCTCGCCGACTTTCCCGTGCCGCGGCCTGAGCCGCTGCCCGATCCGCTCACGCGGTTGAGCGTGACGGACTTCCGTTCGTACCTGGCGTGTCCCTACCGCTTCTACTTGCAGCGCGTGTTGCGGCTGGAACCGCTACGGGACGACGCGGAGGAACTGGACGGCGGAGCGTTCGGGACGCTGCTGCACGAGGTGCTCAAACAGTTTGGTCAGGGGCCGAAGCGGGACGAGCTGTCGGCGGACGCGATCCGGGCCGAACTGGACGAGTTGCTGGACCGGTATGTGCCGCAGTTCTTCGTAGGGCCCGTGCGGACCACCGTGCTGGTGCAGATCGAGCAGTTGCGGCTGCGGTTGCATGCGTTCGCCGAGCGGCAAGCGGCTTGGGCCGGCAGCGGCTGGCGGATCGAACATACCGAGGTGCCGCAGCCGGGCGGACCGGGGGGCGAACTGCTGGTGGACGGCCAGCCGCTGGAGCTGCGCGGACGGATCGACCGCATCGACGTGCATCGGGAGACGGGCGAGCGGGTGATCCTGGATTACAAATCGTCGGACTCCGGACTGCAGCCGGACCAGACACATCGCCGCGGCGGCCAGTGGGTGGATTTGCAGTTGCCGCTGTACAGGCATCTGGCTCGCGGGCTGGAGCTGGCCGGCCAGCCGCGGCTGGGTTACGTGCTGTTGCCCAAGGATCCGGCCGGCGGCGGGTTCTTTCTGGCCGAATGGACTGCCGAGGAATTGCAAGAAGCGGACGAAGTGGCGTGGCAGGTCGTGCGGGCGGTCCGCCAGCAGCGGTTCTGGCCGCCGGTGCTGCCGCCGCCGGATTTCAGCGAATCGGTCGCGCCGATCTGCCAGGACGGTGTGTTCGATAACTGGCTGCAGCGGCAGGCGCGGGAAGCCGCGGCCGTTGGGACGTTGGTGGAGCGATTGTCCTCAATCGCTCTTCCGGCGCAGCGGCACGAGCGGGAAACGACAGCCGCCGAAACGGAGAGGGGAACATGACGAAGACGAAAGCCAAGACAATCACGGCCGGGCCGGCGGCGGCCTTTTCTCGGCGAGTCATTCGCGCGTCCGCGGGCACGGGGAAGACCTATCAGTTGTCGGGGCACTACCTGCGGCTGCTGGACGCGGGAGCGGCCGGGGAACAGATCCTGGCCACCACGTTCACTCGCAAGGCGGCGGGCGAGATTCTGGAACGGGTCCTGCTGAGGCTGGCCGACGCCGCGTTCGAACCGGCCAGCTTGCGGCAGTTGGCCAGTCAGCTCGACGATGCCGGACTGACCCGCGAGCGGTGCCTGGAGCTGCTCGGTGAGTTGACCGCGAACCTGCACCGCCTGCGGGTGAGCACGCTGGACAGCTTTTTCGCTCAACTGGCGCGGGCTTTCAGCCTGGAACTGCACCTGCCACCGGGCTGGCAGATCGTGGACGAGCTGGAGGACCAGGCGATGCGCGGCGAGGCGGTGCAGGCCGTGCTGCAGCAGGACGACACGCGCGCCACGTTGCAACTGATGCACCTGCTGACCAAGGGTGAGGCGAGCCGTGGCGTGAGTCAGTTGATGCGGGATACGGTGGACCAGTTGTACGGGCTGTTCGAGGAGACCACCGCGGAAACCTGGCGGCAACTGCCGGCGTTCAAGCCGCTGGCGGCGGACGAACTGGAACGGGTGCTGGACGAATTGCGGGGCCTGCCGCTGCCGCCCAGCCTGCAGAAGGCCCGCGACGCCGACTGTGCCCGGGCGGGCGAAGGGAACTGGAAGGATTTCATCGGCGTGGGCCTCGCCGCCAAGTGCCTCCAGGGGCAGGAGGTGTTCAACCGCCAGCCGATTCCAGCCGAAGTCCGCCGGCTGTACGACCGGCTGCTGGAACACGCGCGGGCCGAGCTGGTGGGTTTGATCGCCCGGCAGACCGAGGGGACGTATCAACTGCTGGAGAGGTTTCACGAGCATTATCAGCGGTTGAAGCAACGGCGGCGAGCGTTGCGTTTCGAAGATGTCACGCGACGGCTGGCGGCCGGTGTGGGGGCGGCGCGGGTTCGTCAGTTCAGCGACGTGGCGGACCTGGCCTTTCGCCTGGATGCCCACCTGGACCATCTGCTGCTGGACGAATTCCAGGATACCTCGCCGCAGCAGTGGCAGGTGGTCCGCCCGTTCGCTCGGCGAGTGACCTCGCAACCCGGAGCGTCGTTCTTCTGCGTGGGCGACGTCAAGCAGGCGATCTATGGCTGGCGCGGCGGATCGGCCGAAATCTTCGACTACCTGGAGGCGGAGCTGCCGGGACTGGTGGCCGAGCCGTTGAACAAGAGCTATCGCTCGTCGCAGCCGGTGATCGACACGGTCAATGCGGTCTTCCGCGGCCTGGACCGGCATCCCAGTCTGGACCGGTTCGAATCGGCCGTGCGGCAATGGTGCCAGCGGTTCCCGGAGCACGAAACGGCACGGGGCGACTTGCCGGGTTATGCCTGCCTGGAGACGGCGCCCGCCGCCGCGGACGATCAGCGGCAGGCCGAGGCGACGTGGGATTACGCCGCCCGGCGGGTCGCTGAACTGGCCGCCGCCGCGCCGGGCCGCGAGATTGGCGTCCTGGTCCGCCGCAACCAGGTGGTGGGTGGCATGATTTCGCGGCTGCGAGCCCTGGGGATCGATGCCAGTGAGGAAGGCGGCAACCCGCTGACCGATGCCGCCTCGGTGCAACTGGTCCTCTCGGCTCTGCGGCTGGCGGACCACCCGGGGGACAGCGTGGCCCGGTTCCACTTGCTGCACTCGCCGCTGGCCGGCCCGCTGGGGCTGACGGACCTGCGCGACGGGACGGCTTGGCGCGTGAGCCGCGACGTGAGCCGGGCATTGCTGGACGAAGGGTACGGCACGGTGATCGGCCGCTGGGCCGGCGCGCTGGCCGACCACTGCAATCGCCGCGAATGGAACCGGCTCAAACAACTGGTCGAATTGGCCTACGCGTACGAACCGCAGGCGACGTTGCGCGCCGATCGGTTCGCGCAACTGGTCGAGACCCAGCGCGTGGCCGATCCCTCGTCGGCGGCCGTGCGAGTGATGACGGTGCACCAGGCCAAGGGCCTGGAATTCGAGATCGTCGTGCTGCCGGAACTGGACGCTTCCCTGGTCGGCCAGCCGGACTGGTTCGTGGTTGAGCGGCCGGTGGCGGTGGGTCCGGTGGGGGCGGTCTGCCGGTACGCTGGACGGGAGGTCCAGCAGTTGCTGCCGCAGCGCTTTCAACAGATGTTCGAACAGCAGGTGGATCGCGACGTGGCCGAGGCGCTGTGCGTGCTGTACGTGGCGCTGACGCGGGCGGCCCGCGCGCTGTACATGATCATCGCTCCGTCGCCTGAGCGGCAAAAGTCGGTGCCCAAGACGTCCGCGGGATTGTTGCGAGCGGCACTGGTTGGTCCGCAACCCGTGGCGGCCGAAGTGACGCTGTTCGAAACGGGCCAGGCCGACTGGTACGCCGCGTCCACTTCTTCGGCCGCGACTTCTACAGCCGCGGGCACGCCGGCACTTTCGGGCACGACGGCTGACGTCGCGCCGGGTTCCGATCGAGCGGAGCCACTGCGAGTCACGCTGGCGCCCCGGCTGGGACGGCAGCAACGGCGGCTCGAAGCGGCCAGCCCCTCGGCTCTCGAAGGCGGCGGACGAGTGGCACTCGACAACATCTGGCAGGCATCGCGCTCGGACGCCTTGTTGCGCGGCAGCATCGTCCACGCCTGGTTCGAACAGGTGGCCTGGCTGGACGAGGGACCACCTCCTCGGGATGCTTTGCGGGAGGCCGCTCGGCCGCTGTTGCGCGACGGGGCCGCCAGCAAGCTGCCGCTGGAGGAATGGTTGGACGAGTTTTACGGCTGTCTGAACCACCCGGTTGTTGCACGAGCCTTGTGCCGCGACAGCTACCCGCCGACCGATCCACAGGCCCTGCCGGCCTCGTCGCTGCGGGGTTTACAGGGAAAGCCGTTGCGGCTGGAGGTCGAAGCGGAGCGGCCGTTTGCCATCCGCCAGGACGACCGGCTGCTCAGCGGGATCATCGACCGGCTGATCTGGATGTACGACGACCAGCAGCTCGCAGCCGCGGAAATCATCGATTTCAAAACCGATGCCGTCGCCCCCTCGAACCTGAGCCAGTTGGCCGAGCGGATCGCCTACTACGAGCCGCAGATGGAAGCCTATCGCCTGGCCGTATCGCAGCTTTCCGGGCTGCCGCCCCAGCGCGTCTCCGTCCGCCTGCTGTTCGTCCAGGCCGGAGTCCAACATTACGTGCCGCACAGGTCCTGAAGCTCTCGAGCCACAACATGTACGAGCCACCGCCGCAGGCGATCTTTGTCTACGGAACGCTGAAACAGGGAGGAGTCCGCGCGCCGCTATGGCCGCGAGCGGCGGTCCGCATTGAAACGGCGACCACGCGCGGCCAGTTGCGAGACCTGGGCCCCTATCCGGCCCTGCTGGACGGCGACGATACCATTCTGGGTGAACTCTGGTTTCTCGCGGCGGATGATGTCGGCTTGACGTTGCAGGTGCTCGACCGGGTCGAATGCTACGACCAGGGAGGCGTCGACCTGTATGTTCGCCGCGTGATCACTTGCCGGACGCTGGCCGGGCAGACCTGCCAGGCGCATGCGTACTTTTACGCCGCGCCGGAACGGATCGCCGACAAGCCGGTGGTCCAACCTGGTCCCGGCGGCTATTGCCAGTGGCCCTCGCAATCGTAGCGGGGGCGAGCGGTCAGGCGAGCGGGGGGCGTCAGCCCCCTGTTTCTCTCCCCGCCAGGCGGCGCAGGCGAGCGGGGGGCGTCAGCCCCCTGTTTCTCCCCGGCGCCCGACGTAACTGGACACCGGAACCCGACGCCAATAGAAACAGCGGGCTGACGCCCGCCGCTCGCCATTCCCCCCGCTCGCCATTCCCGCCGCTCGCCATGCCCCACAGCGCGCAGCAGCGCGCTCGGCAGCACACGCCGCTCGGACCGCATGCCCTTGTCTGGGGGCGTACCGTTTGTCCAAACGTCACACCCGATCGCTCGTCCGGTACACGGCCCGGATTGCCCATCCAGGCACGGAGTTTGCACTAGCTTGGCAAACGGGGAATTTATGTGAAAGTTCCGCCGGAAGAAGAAAAGGAGGTGCGCTATGTTGGGCCAACGGCACATGCACCTGGAGTTGGAGATTGTGAAGTGGATTGTGATGATCGCGCTGGCGGCGGCAATCGCCTTGGCGCTGGTCACGCATGTCGGAGGCAGTGAGACGAAAGGAGGAATGGCGGTACCCAGTAGTTTGCCACCGGACATGGAGCAGTTGGCTCAACCACTGGAAGCGACCGTGGAGCAGCCGGCCGAGCGGCTGCCGGCGGACGAGATGATCGACTGGAACGTGCAACTGTGGAGTGTGCTGGAGCTGCACCGTCTGGGTCAGATTGACGAGGCGATCGGCGCCTGGGCCGAGACGCCGCTGCCTTGTGAGAGCGAGGTCTGGCGGTATGTGTCCCTGGCGGCAGCTTACCTGCAATCCGGCGATCTGGAAAACGCCGTGGAGATGCTGGAGGCAGCGGCCATGCTCGAACCGCACAACGCCGTCGTGCACTACTATACGGGCGTCTTGCGGTTGCAGCAGGCCGAGAATGCGCCCGACTGGTACGACGCCGTGGGCGGCCCTCCTGGACGCCTGGTCAGTTGGATTCCGCGGGAAGTCAGCCCGAATACGCGGGCCATGTATCAGTTGGCCGCGATGACGGAGCTGGAGCGGGCCCTGGAGATGGCTCCGTTTCTGCAAGGCGACGCCGTGCTGATTTCGCTGGATGCCTACGGGACGGAAGCCGGGTCGTTGCGGCTGATGCCGGCCACGATCAATGACTTGCTGTTGGCGATCGGCGCGGACAAGTTCGCTGGCAAGTCGCACAACATGCTGGGGACGTTGTGCCTGGAGCGCGGCTGGCTGGAACAGGCCGAGAGCCACATGGACCTGGCGGCCGAGTCGGGATTGGCGATTGTCTTTGGGTATCGTGACCTGGCGGAGCGGTTCGAGCTGGAAGGCCAGCACATGGACTCGGTCCGCAACTACCTGAAGGCGATGGCCCAAGGGGGCGAGGTTCTGGACACGTCGGGCAAGGTGCTCCAGAGCTTCCGCAAAGCGCTGCTCGACCTCTTCTGATCGCGCATTGGGGACGGGGGTAATTTTCGGAAGAATGCCCCCGTCCCGTTCAAGGCTCTGCAGCCTTTGACTTGCTTTCCCGAATGAATTTGGCGTGACGCACGAGTGATGTGCGTTAATTGTTGTTCCAAACCACACGGAGGTCGCCATGAGTGTAAACGGAATCGAGCCGACATCGATCGGTTGTACCGCGGCAGTGGCTCCCTGCCCTACGATCCGCTCCCGCTCTTGAAGATGGTGCTCTATCAGTATCTCGTGGGGAATCAATCTCCGGCGACTTGGTTTAGCGAGGCAAGCTCAACAAGGCCATGCAATGGCTGGGGCGAGGATACGTGCCGTCGCGACGGACGTGGTACGATTTTCGAGATCGGGTAGGCAAGTTCGTCGAACAACTGCACCGTCAGATCATCGATCGGGCAGTCGACGAGGGGCATCTTGATCCCAGCGTCGGGATTCAGGATGGCACCACAGTCCCCGCGGCAAACGCAAGGACCCGGCCAAGATCCTGGTCAGTTTGAGCGACCCGTGGGCGCCGTTCGGACGTGACAAGTTGAAAGTGTTTCGTCCGCCGTATACGGTGCAATAGGTGGTCGCGCCACGCAGCCAACTCATCATGTCGTACGGTTGCGAGCCAGAGGTGACCGATGTGGGAACGCTCCTTCCTTACCCTGCTGCCGCAGCCAACCTGGCAACTCGGCGGTGCCGGGCGAGCAGTGCGCTCATGGTCGGGCTGATGTCGTCCGCACCGCAACCCACCGCGATCACCCGCTGCCCCTCCCCGAGAAGGAACCCCGCCGTGCACTCATCAACGGTTCCGAGGGTGCCGCAGTACCACGTCGTCTGATCGCCGCAGTACGGTAGGAGCAATGTCTGGACTCGGTGAGCAGTGCGGCGGGGGTCGGCTTGCATCGAGCCTGTAACGGCCACAGTGCGGGCACCACGAGGACGCGTAACGGGTGCCGCCGGAGCGGTTCGCATTTCAAGTTGTCGCAGCGTATCCCGCAGTGCGGCCCGCATGTCCGCCGCCGGCCGGAACCGAGACCGGGGGTCTTTGTCTAGTGCCACGAGCACGGTCTGCTGGAGGGCCGACGGGACGGTTTCTGATAGAGGTGCCGGCCGCCAAGCTGACGGTCGCCCCCGAGTCGAGGACGCGGGCCAAGCCGAAGTCCGCAATTCGCGGGCACTCGCCCTGCATAAGCACGTTGGCCGGCTTCAGGTCGCGGTGGATGATGCCGCGGACATGTCACGCTCGGCCAGCCAGACTTCCCCGAACGAACCGCGGCCGAGGAAGCACACGAGGAGGTACGGGCCGATGGGAGCACCGATGGCGAACTGTCCACCGCCCACCACACCGCGCGACCCTATCCGCCGCTCCCGTGCATGCGCTGGGTACGCCCGGCATGGGTGTGATTGTTGTGGGGTGCAAGTCCCCTGTATGAGACTGGAAACTGTCGGAAATCAGTATACCAAATGAACCCCTCCGAGAGGCAAGTACAAGACGAGAGCAACCGCGACCGGGTGACCGGCGGTGGGAAGGAAGCCCGCGGATGGATGGGTAAGCGCCGGGTCGGTCCACTTCCACCCGGATGCATCCATGTCCAAGCTGCGAGGCTACGAGTAAGGCTTGCCTGAAAGGTCGGAACGCCGGGGAGCGATCCACGGCGGGCGAGACAGAGCTCAGCAGAGGTCATCGTACTGACCCTCGAAAGCCAATCGAGACAGGAAGGACCGAACGATGAAGTCCCAGGAAGAGCCATCGACCGGCTCGACGCGAGGAAACCTCTCTTCACTCGAAGAGACCACAGGTTCACTGTCCCGACCGGGACGCACCGCGCCGGCGTCGGCATGATTTGTCGAAATTCTTCGACAGGTGCCAGCATGACGTGCTGATGAGCCGCGTGGCCCGCAAGGTACGCGACGCCCGGCTGCTGACGCTGATCGGCTGCCCAACTGAAGCTGTTCGACAAGCTCGGTCAGTGGCTCCGGCGTCGCCTGCGGATGTGCTACTGGAAGCGCTGGCGGCGGGCCCGCACGCGCCGCCGGGAACTCATTCGACTCGGCGCTGCCCGGCGGCAAGCCATCCGTCACGCCCGCAGTCGGAAAGGCCTCTGGCACATGGCCAAGTCCATCGCCACGGGTGTCGGTCTGACCAACGCCTGGCTACAAGCACAAGGACTACTCAGCCTGAAGACCCTCTGGGCGCAACTTGCTCCCC
>JAGFJK010000518.1 GCA_024102795.1 Pirellulaceae bacterium | reverse complement strand
CCGCTCGCCAGCAGCGGCTGCGACCAGCTTTCGATCGCCGGGCGCTCGCTCGTTGCCGCGGACAACAGCGACTCGTGACGCGGTCCGCGCAGCTCACCCGGCCAGACAGCGGGCTGAAATTCACTTGCCGCCGCACCTGCCGCACCCGCCGACTCGCCCTCGCCGGCGCCAACTCCGTTCAAGAAGTTCACCACCGCTAGCACATCGCCGCCGGTGATCAGGCTGTCGCCGTTCACGTCGAAATACGGCGGCGGAGTCTGCGGCGGCGAGGGTGGCAACGAGTTGTTCGGATTGGCGTTGATATAGTTGACCACCGACAGCGCGTCGCCTGCCGACACCACGTTGTTGTCATTCACATCCAGACGATTGCGGGGATTCTGCCAGGGGGACGACTGCCCCACGATCACTGGTACACTGCGAGTCGCCACGCCTTCGGGGCCGGCGCCGGTGGCTCCGCCGTCGCGGACAGTGACGGCCAGCGTGTCGGGCCCCACGAAACCCGCATTGCCCTGGTACCGCACACCGCCGCTGGCCAGCGTCACGGCGATGGCTCCGATCGGAGCACGCAGCAGCAGGACCGGCCCCCCGCTGGCGATCACCTGTCCGCCGTTGACCCCGCCCGTAATGCCGGTGTTGACGGTCAGTACGCCATGGGCCACGACCAGTTGCAGTTCGACGTTCGAGGCGCCGGAATCGATATCGCTGACCGCCAGGCCGATCAACGGCGCGGCGACGGCGGGAGGCACCTGGAACTGGTTCGGAGCGGCAATTACGGGCGGGTCGTTGGTGGGGTCGACCTGAATGTTGACAGCCGCCGTGAAGCTGGTGTCGGCTCCGCCGTTGGCCGTGCCCGAGTCGTCGCGGACGAAGAAGCGGAACGATTGCGGAGCCGTGCTGTTGGTCGCCGACAGGAACTGGACCTGGTTCACCAGCAGTTTCAGCGGCAGGTGCCCTGGCAGGATGATTGTACCATCAACGCGATACAGCGTGCCCGTGGTGGGCAGCGTGCTGATGAAGTAGGTCAGGTTCTGCTCGGTCTCAGGGTCGCCGTCGTCGCCCGACAGCGTGATCAACCGCGGCGTGTCTTCCAGCGCCGTGACATTCTGGGCGAAGGCGACCGGCCGGCTGTTCACCGGGGTCACCTGGATGGAGACGGAAGCATCGGTGCTGGTGTTCTGCCCGCCGTTGGCCGTCCCGCCATCGTCCATCACGCGGAACGTGAACGACTGTGGCACGGCGGAATTTGGCGTCGTCGTGTAGACGATCTGCGGATCGGCCAGCACCAGCGGCAACTGGGCGGGCACGATGGGCGGCCCGCCCGCGAACTCGGCCAGCGTCCCCGCGGCCGGCAGGCTGGTCAGGACATAGGACAGCGCCTGCGCGAATTCCGCGTCGCCATCCTGTCCGGTCAGCGTGATGGCGACACTGGAATTCTCCAGCACGCCGACCGTCTGCGGGTTGGCGATCGGCGGATCGTTGACCGCCTGCATCTGGATCGACACCGTGGCGGGCAGGCTCGTATCGTTGCCGCCATTGGCTTTCCCGCCGTCGTCCCGGATGATGAACTGAAAACTCTGCGAATTCAGGTTGTTCAGCGCCGGCGTGAAATACAGCGTCTGGTTCGCCAGGGTCAGCGGCAGATCAATCAAGTTGATCGGCGTGCCGCCGGGCGACTGGCGCAGCGTGCCCTCGAAGGGAATCGAAGTCAGGATATAGGTCAGTTGCTGCGCGACTTCCAGGTCCCCATCCACGCCGGTCAGCGTCAGGGCCAGTTCGGAATCCTCCAGCGCCACGATGGTCTGAGAATCGGCTCGTGGTGGATCGTTCACCGGCGTGATGTTGACATTCACCACGGCGTCCAAACTGGTATCTTGCCCGCCATTGGCCGTGCCACCATCGTCGCGAACTCGGAACAGGAAGGATTGCGGAGCCGTTTCGTTGGCGACGATGAACAACTCCGGGTCGTCCAGCGTCAACGGCAGATCGGCCGGGCTGATCGCCGGGCCGCCACTGGTTTGCGACAACTGCCCGGCGGCCGGCAGGCTGCTGAGGATGAACGTCAGTTGCTGCTCCTGGGCCGGATCGCCGTCGTCGCCGGTCAGCAGAATCGGCTGGGGCCGGTCCTCCAGCACCGTGGCCACCTGCGAGGTGGCCGTGGGCCGGTCGTTGACTGGTTGAATGACCAGTTGCAGCGTGGTCGGAAAACTGGTGTCGCGCCCGCCGAAGTCCTGGCCGCCGTTGTCGCGAACCAGCAGGTCCAGCGTATGGGTTTGATGGTCGTTGGGGGCCGGTTGGTAGAACAGCAGGTTCTGGCCCAGAGCCAGCGGCAGGTCGCCGGGTTGAATCACGGCACCGGACACCGACTGCCGCAGTTCGCCCGCGGCGGGCAGGGAGAGCAGCGTGTAGGTCAGCGCCTGGCTGAGTTCCGGGTCCCCGTCGTCGCCAGCCAGCACGATCGACAGCAACTGATCCTCCAGCCCGTTGACCGAGGTTTCGGACAGAAACGGCCGATCGTTGACCGGCGTGATGTTGACGGTGACCGCGGCCGGAAAGCTGGTGTCGATCCCGCCGGCCAGCGTGCCGCCGTTATCCCGCACCCGGAAGGTAAAGGTCTGGCCCGTGACATCGTTCGGCGCGGTGCGGAAGAACACGTTGAACGTGGGCAGGGTAAACGGTAAGTCGGCCAGCGTCAGAGGCGGACCGGACGGGACGGCCGACAGGGTGCCGGTGGCGGGCAGCGTCGTGATCTGAAACGACAACGACTGGACTTGGTCGTCATCGCCATCGTCACCCGTCAGCGTCACGGCCAGTTCGATATCCTCGAACGCCGTCACCGTCTGTGGATTGGCGATCGGCCGGTCGTTGAGCGGCAGGATCCGGACCGTGACGGTCCCCGGCAGGCTGGTGTCGATTCCACCGTTGTCAATGCCCCCATCGTCCCTGGCAATCACCGAGAAGGTCTGCGTCGTCACGTCGTCCAGCGCCGGCCGAAAATACACCGTGGGACCGCTCAGCACCCGCGGCAAGTCGCCCAAGGTGATCGCGGGACCGCCGGGCGATTCGGACAGAGTGCCGGTTTGCGGCAGGCTGGTCAGTGTGAAGGTCAGCAACTGGACCACCTCGGGATCGCCGTCGAGGGCCGTAAGCGTGAGGGCCGTTTCCTGGTCCTCGGCGACAATGAATTCCAGCGGGTTGCCCGACGGCACCGCCGCCACTCGGGGCGGATCGTTCACGGGCGTGACTTCGATATCGACGACGGCCGGCTGGCTGGTGTCGTCGCCGCCACCCAGGGTTCCAGCATCGTCCTGCACAAAGAACTGGAACGATTGCGGACTGACGTCGTCCTGGGCCGTTTGGAAGAACACGGTGTCGGTCGGCAGACGGAACGGCAACTGGTTGAAGGTAATCGCCGGGCCGCCAATCGTGCTGGTAAGCGTTCCCGTCGCCGGCAGGCTGTCGATCCAGTAGGTCAACAGTTGGCTCTTGTTGGTATCGCCGTCGTCGCCTGTCAGAATGATGGGAGCCACCACGTCCTCCAGCACCGTGACCATCTGGTCGTCGGCCGTCGGCTCGCTGTTGCTGGCATACCGGATCGCCACAATGTCCGACCCGCCCGCCGAGCTCAGCGGAAAGACGTTCAAGGTGGGATCGAAGTCGATCGTGCCGGTGAAGTTGCCGGTCATGTAGACGTCGCCGGTGGGATGCACGCGGATGTCCCCCGCGTTCCGCAGGTTCGTCAGCACCGCGTCGCGGTAGTTGCCCCCGGGCGACAACCGCCACTGGAAGCCGTTCAGCGAGCCGCCGTCCAGGATGGCGCTCAGCGGCGATGGATCGAAGTCGACCGGCCCCACGATCGTGCCGACGCTATACACTTCGCCCGTGGGACCAATCGCCACGTCCGTGATCTCGATCGCTTCGACGCTCCGCAGCGTGCGAGCCCAGACGAAATTGCCGTCGTTGTTCAGCCTGGTCAGAAAGCCCTCGGTCTCGGCCACTCCCACGACGCTGAAGGTGGCCGGGCCGGGATCCAGGTCGACCACGCCTTCGAAATAACCGACCGTATACACGTGGCCGGCCGGGTCCAGCGTCAGTGCCAGGCTGCGGTTCTCGCCGTTGCCGCGGAACGCGCCACCCCAGACAAACAGGCCCGCCGTGTCCAGCTTGGAGACGAAGACGTTGCTGGCGCTGCCGGCCGTGAGCAGCGTTTGAGCTGGCCCCGGGTCGACGTCCAGCGTGCCGGCGAACGCGCCGGTATAGTAGACGTTGCCGGCACTGTCGGCGGCGATATCAGTGGCTTCGTAAGCGCGGATCGTGCGGGCCCACTGGTAGACCCCGTCGGTGTTCAACTTGTGCACGTACGCCGACCCGGTCGAAGTGCCGTTCAGAATCGATGTGCCCGGACCCGGATTGAAATCCACCGAGTCGATGAAGCGGCCCGCCGTATAGACGTTGCCGGCCGCGTCGATCGCCAGCCCCGTATTCTCTTCCACGCCGGCGCCGCCGAAACCGACCGCCCACAGCACGCCGCCCCCAGGATCCAGTTTGGCCACGAAGACGTCGTCCTCGCCGTTGCTGGTCAGCACCGTGGAGCCGAAATTGACCGTGTGCCGGAACGTGCCGCTGACGTACACGTTGCCCGTCCCATCGATCGCCAGGCCGCGGCCCTGATCGCCCACCGGCCCGTCGTCCGGATTCAGGTTGCCCTGGAATGAACGGGCCCAGATCAGCGCTCCGCCGGCCGTGTACTTGGCCACGAACACGTCCGTCTCGCTGTTGCTGGTCAGGTTGAACGTCCCTGGCCCCGGATCAAAATCGGTCGTGTCCAGGAAAGAACCGGTCAGATAAAAATTCCCGTCGATGTCGGTCACCACGGCCCGGCCGTGATCCACGAACCCATTTCCCGACGCGCCGTTGCCGCTGCCCATGCGGAAGGCCACGCCGAACTGGGCGGCCGTGCCGATCAACCCCACGTCGCGCGAATCGTCGGTGACGTTGTCGCCCAGCGTGATGATGTTGCTCAGACCGATCGCCGAAACGTCGCTGTCCGCCGTGTCGGCGGTGCCGGCATCCTGCGGCGAGAAGTTAAAGCCGACCGGCGGCCGCACCCGCAGATAGTAGTTGCCGCCCGCCAGCCCCGAAAACAGGTAACTGCCGTCCTCCGCGGAAATCTGCTGCCCGATCCGCACGTCGTCGCCGTTGCCGATCGTCGTGTCCAGACTGCGATACAGCTCAACCACCGCCCCTTGCGCGCCGCGCTCCCCCGGATCCTGCACGCCGTCCCGGTCGGTGTCCAGCCAGACAAGATTGCCAATCGCGCCGGTCAGGAGCTGCCGCGGCTCCAGCAACTCCAGTCGCGGAGTGCGCCGGCCAGGCTGCCGCATGTTCGAGCCGCGAGGTGCGCGAGAACGCCTGCCGCGCGCACTACCACACTTTGGGGGTTGAGGGCCCAACATTCACTTCTCCTGCCTGGAATCCAGGTTCAAGCCAGCTCACCACTTGAAACCGCCGAACGGCCGCCCGAACGTGACGACGCCTATTGTAATTCGTGCCCCCCATAACGTCACCCGGCAATTCGACCACACCATACCATTGGGAGGGCCCTCGAGGAATAAGGACTCGAGGGCGGCACTGGCGAACAGCTTGAATCGACCCGGTTAGCGCGCGAAGCCGATCAGCTCCCCGGCTGTTCGCTGTTGGTTGACACGCCGCGGCACGTGACTTACCGTGGCCTGAGTGTTTGCACTCCGATCGGGGCACTATCGAGGCTGGCTGCGTAAGGCACCCGGGCTGCTGGCCTTGGCCTCCATCGTGCTTTCATCGGTCGGGATTCTGGTCGTGCCACGGACCAGTCCGTCCGGCGGCGCCTATCCCTGCGCTGGCGGGAGCTGCGGTTGTGGCAGTGCCGAGCAATGCTGGCAAAGTTGCTGCTGCACGACGCTCGCCCAGCGGCTGGAGTGGGCGGAGCGTCACGGTGTGACGCCGCCCGACTTTGTCCGGCAATCACTCGACGTGACCGAATCGCGGCCGGCAGCCGCCGGGCCACGGGCCTGCTGCAGCGGGGCGCACGCCAGCGACCAACCGGTTGCCGGTGAGGAGCCGGGTGCCAGCGACGAGCCGGCTGGTGGTGACGAATTGGCTGGTGGTGACGAATTGGCTGGTGGCGACGAATTGGCTGCTGGTGACGAGCCAGCGGTGTTCCTCGCTGAGGAATCTCCGGAGGGTTCCCAGGTGGTGCTCATGTGGCAGGCGCGTCGTTGCCGCGGGCTGGCGGCCTACGCCGCGATCTTTGGAGCGGCCATCTGCGAACCGCTCCACGGCTGCTGTCTCGAACCGATTCTGCCCGGCGACTGGTTGCCGCTGGCCGACGAGTCCTACTCCTGCGTCGGCCTCCACCCTCCGACGCCTCCACCGCGACTTGTGGCCTGATTCAAGCCACGATCGTCGGCGCTGGAGTGAACGTGCGCGCACGTTTCTGAGCGCTTCTCACATGTCTTACCACCGCGTTTTCGCTGGCACCGCGGCGGCGCTCCAGGAATGACAGCAATCCGGGGAGTGTCCGCGGGCCGATGCGAGAGCGCTGCGGCCAGTTTTTTGGAGGAGTGGATTTCTGATGACTCGAGATCTTCGTCGAGCGTTCACGCTCGTGGAATTACTGGTGGTGATTGCCATCATCGGCATTTTGATCGGATTGCTGCTGCCCGCTGTGCAGGCGGCCAGGGAAGCGGCGCGGCGCATGAGTTGTTCGAACAATCTGAAGCAACTCACGTTGGCCTTGCACAACTATGAGGTGTCGCTGGGGACGTTCCCGCCCGGCGGGCTGGGATTTCCCTTTGTCTGGTCCGCGCACGCTCATCTGTTGCCGTTCGTCGAGCAGGAAAACCTGGAGAACCTGTTGAACTACCAGGTGCCGCCGCTCAATTCGTTCAATTTCGGCGGCTACGATCCAGTGGCCGTGGCGCAGAACGACAACGCCGCCCGGATGCGATTGAAGCTGCTGGTGTGTCCAAGCGACAAGGACGAGGTGCCCGGTTCGGTCTATGGCGGGATCAGTTATCCGGCCTGCGCCGGCTCGGGCATCAACGGTCCGGGCGCCGCGGATGATGGGGCGATCTCCAATGCCGACGGGATCATCTACTCCCGGTCCCGCATCGGCTTTCGTGACGTGCTGGACGGCACCAGCCATACCGTGGCGTTTGGCGAGCATTTGTTGGGTGACGGCCAGAACCAGGCGCCACCCTACAACGATTTTCGACTCCGGGTGATCGAATTGCCCAACGGGACACCCACCACTCCCGACGCCTGCACCGCGGCCGCCGCGCCGGCCTGGTCCGGGCAGCGGGGCGCGATCTGGATCAACGGGCACCTGGCCGACACCATGTACAACCACTGGTACGGTCCCAACAGCAAGCTGCATCCTGACTGCCATAACCGGTTCCACAATTTCGCCTTGGTGAGCGCTCGCAGCCGGCATCCTGGCGGACTGCAAATCAGCCTGGTCGACGGCAGCGTGCGATTTGTGAGCGACCAGATCGAGCTGGCCGTCTGGCAGGGCCTGGCGACGCGTGCCGGCGGCGAAACGATCGGCGAGTATTAGTCGCCAGCGGAAGTTGCGGAAGTCACCAATCAAGCCCGGCCGGCCGACAGGCCGGTCGGGCGGTTCTTGCCTGGAGGAGTTCGTCATGTTCTTACGTCTTGTTGTCGTCGTTTCTTTCCTGCTGCTGGGCTTACCCGCGCTAGCGCACGATACGTGGGTGGAAACCAACACCAATCTGATCCGGACAGGCGATGCGGTGCACATCGACCTGAAGCTGGGCAACCACGGGAACGACCACCGCGACTTCAAGCTGGCTGGAAAGCTGGCCGCCCCGGACTGCCGGCTGGAGGTGGCGGCGCCGGACGGGAGGCGCTACGATCTTCAGCAACGGCTGGCGGACGTCGGCTATACGCCCCAGGAAGGCTACTGGACCACGAAGTTTGCCGCGTCCGAGCCTGGGCTGTACACGGTGCTGCACACGTTTGATCGCGTGGTCCCTTACGCTCCGATTCGGGCGATCAAGAGCGCCAAGACGATGTTCCTGGTCAGCGAAAGCCTGGATCGGGTGCCCAGGGACCAGACGGGATTTGATCGGCAGGCGGGGCACGCCTTCGAGCTGATTCCGCTCACGAACCCGGTGGCACCGATGGGGCCCGGCCAGCGGATCAACGTCCGCCTGCTGTTTCAGGGCAAGCCGCTGGCGGGAGCGCGCATCTCGTTCATTCCCCGCGGGCAATCGCTGGCCGAGGGAATGGACTCCGAGTACGAACGGACCAGCGACCTGAAGGGCGAAGCCAGCTTCACCCCGCGGTCGGGCAACGTTTATCTGGTCGTCGCGCACCACGCGGATCCGAACGCGGCCGGGGATGGCTACGAGGCCACAAAGTACTCCGCGACACTGGTGGTCTTTGTGCCGGAACTGTGTCCCTGTTGCGTCGAGTAGCCGCCGTCATCCCGCGGCCTGGGCCGGGGAGTACGCACGACTCGGACGCCTGGGCGATGTCGAGTTCGGCGTGAACCTTGCGAGGCCCGCCGCGGTCTAACCAGACAGATTCGCGACGGCCAGCGGCCGGGAACAGCGCCAGGAAATCGTCACGGTGTTTTCGCCAGCCCGGTGTCCCAGACGACACCGGGTTTTGTCGTGACGGAGTTCACCTCGCGCGCCGCGCGCCGGCGACGAAGGCTGTTCCCGGCGAGGTCACAGTGGACGCTGGAGCCAGACGGAAAGGCGACTGCCTGCAAAGCAGTTTTCAGCGGGTTCGACTCCCGCCGGCGTCTCTTCCAAGCAAGGTCTTGACGTCGCCTGGACCAGCGGCGCCCCGAGCCATCCCGGCGGATTCGGCTCGGTGTGTTCCGGACATGGATTATGACAAGGGCGGTGTCGCTACGGTTAGCTCAGCAGGTAGAGCGCCAGATTCAGACTCTGGAAGTCACGGGTTCGACTCCCGTACCGACCACCACAACTGTCGGCTGGTAACCGACGCGAACGCCGGAACCGGCGTTACCCAGAAGCCCGAGGGAGGCGGGCGCGCGCAGGATCCGCCGCCGGTCTCGTGGTGCGGTCCGGACTCTTCGGAGGCCGGACAGCGGATCTCGCGGAGATCCGTTCGCACGCACGGCGACCGGCGGCAGCGGGAACGAACACCATGTAGTGCGTGGATACCGCTTTTCGCCCGTTGCCGGGCGCGCGGCCGCCGGCGCTGGTGAGCGATCGGGCCGGGCAGACGCCCGGCGCCGGCTCGCCAGCCGACGCGGTCGCCAGACGGCAGCGGTGACCGCTCAAACGGCACTCCGTGTTTTTTTTTCCGTGACCCGCGAACGTTCCGTCTCCCGACGGCATCTTCCAGGCAACTGCATCACGCGGAACGTGATGACAAGATAAGAGAGGGCGACCCATGCTGTTCTTCAAGCGAATCAAGATCCGCAGCTACGAGATGGGACTGTACTTCCGTGACGGCGAATTCCAGGGCCTGCTGAGCGCCGGTCGCCACTGGCTGTTCGACCTGCTGGGCAAGGTCCGCGTCGACGTGGTCAGCCTGCGCGAGGCGTGGCTGGCTCACGACAAGCTGGACATGATCGTCAAGTCGGGCGAGCTGAAGGATCGCGCGGTGGTCCTGGACTTGAAGGACCACCAGCGCGGTCTGGTCTGGGTTGACGGCCGCTTCACGCACCTGCTGGCGCCGGGCCTGTACGCCTACTGGCACGGCGCTCGCGACGTGCGGGTCGAGGTGATCGACGCTCGCCAGGTGCGGTTCGAGCACGAGGACTTGAAGGTCATCGCCCGCTCGACGGCCGCCCGGCAGTTGCTGGACGTCTGCACGGTCGACCGCGACCGCGTGGGCGTGCTGTTCATCGACGGCCGGTACGTCGACACGCTGCGCCCAGGTCTGTTCGCCTTCTGGAAGGGCGTGGCGGACGCGCGGGTGGTCGAAGTCGACCTGCGGGAATGCGTGGCCGACGTCAGCGGTCAGGAAATCATGACCAACGACAAGGTCAGCCTGCGGATGAACGCGCTGGTCACGTACCGCATCGCCGACGCGCGGAAGGCGGTCAGCACGGTGGACGACGTCCGCCAGGCGCTGTACCGCGAGACGCAGTTGGCGCTGCGTGCCGTGGTGGGTGCCCGCGAGCTGGACGCTTTCCTGACGGACAAGGACGCCGTGGCCCAGGAGCTGGAGCAGGCGGTCCGCCGCCGCGCGAGCGAGCTGGGTCTGGAGGTTGTCGCGGCCGGTATCCGGGACGTGATCCTGCCGGGCGACATGAAGGACCTGATGAACAAGGTGACGGAGGCCAAGAAGGCGGCCGAAGCCAACCTGATTTCGCGGCGCGAGGAAACGGCCGCCATGCGCAGCCAGGCCAACACGGCCCGGCTGCTGGCCGACAACCCGACGCTGATGCGGTTGCGGGAACTGGAAGTCCTGGAAAAGATCGCCTCGGCGGGCAACCTGAGCGTGGTGCTCGGCGAAAAGGGATTGGCCGAGCGGGTGGTCAACCTGTTGTAACCGCTGATTGATGCGTCCCTGGTTCGGATGTCCGGACCAGGGGCGTTGTCACTCATCCGCCGAGTCCTGCTCAGGATCTGGCGGAAGCAAATCAGGGTGAGTCGCCTTGAGCCAATTCAAGACGCCGCCACGCAGTTGCTTCGCTGCTTGCAACAACTCTTCCGCGTCCTGCTGGCTCACTACCCCAATCTGCTCATACACGGCTTGAGCGCGCAGGCGCGACGACCGCTCGATGTAATCCGCCGTTTCAGACCACTCGACACCCAGTGTAAATCGCAATGAGTCGATGCCGTACTTGTGGTGCCCCTGGCCTTTGCGAACACGATAACCGGCGGCGCGCAAGGCGACTGTGCAGAGCTGCAACGCGGCATCGTAAGCGTGCTGAAACTTGCCGTCCGCGCTCAACCCGCCTGCCTGCGCATCCCCCAGGTCACGGTCAACGACCCGGAGCAATCGCTGCAACTCGGCGGCGGTTGCCTCAGCCTGCTGAAGCCAGCCATTCCGATACCATTGCTCTAAGCTCATCGTCCAGCTCCCTCCGTGACTTGCCACCCGGCCAGACCGGGATCTTCTGGCCACGATACACTTCCAGTACAAACGCGTCCCTGGACTGGATCTTTCCGCACATCTCAAGCGTCGAATTCAAAATGGCGTTGATTCGCCGGCCAAGAGTCCTTTCGGCCTCGCGCAACGGCGAGGCCAGCATCTTATGGGTAAGGTCGCCGATCACCATGAGGTCAATGTCGCTATCGGGCGTTTGCTGCCTACGCGCGGTGGATCCGAATACGAAAGCGAATTCGACGTGCTCGGCAACCGGCTTGAGCGCGTCGCGAAGGACACTCTCCAATCGCAGATCGGCGCGGAGCTGGCGCGCCGTCGCGATTGCGACGAGACTCGCCAGGGCGTGCGGGCAGGGACTGTCGAGAGCCATGAGGATGGATTGAATTCGGCCGATGGTCTCGTGATCCCATTCCAGCGATTCGTCGCTCATGCACTGGGCCAGAATCTGTGCCGCCATTCTTTGAGATTTCATTGGCTTCTCTGCGGCTAATGACTCGGCGAAGAACGCCTTGACTTGACTGTCCGTCCCGATTCGTTTCCTCAATCCCCACATACACGCGCATTTTAACCGATCGGTAGTCGATTTTTCGGTGGCCACGTCCAGCAGGGCGCGCGCTGCCACAGGGTCTTTCAACGCCAACGTCGCGAGCCCGCGTGCCGCACCGGCGCGAAGCATATCAGGATTGTCCGACTTCAGGATTCCCACAAGTTCAGTAGCCACCTGGGCTGCGGAAACCGCCGCGTTACAAAGACTTGACGCACAAGCCCGGCGAACGCTCAAGTCTTCGTCTTCACGGCGCAGAACGCGCAGCTTCAGCCCGGTGTCCCGAACGTTTGTCCCCAACGCCTCGGCTGCTTCCGCGCGCAAATCGGCCGGCACGTTCGACTCGATGAGCTTTCGCAAGACCCGTCTCGGCAGCGTGTGCGTCCCAGTCTGGCGACCGAGTTCCCGAATCAACCACTGTCTGAAGTACTTGCTCCGCTGATCATCTCGCACAAGTGAACACAGGCTCTCGAACCACTTGCGCGGCTCGCCAACTCGCAAGGTCGCATTCAAACAGACGATCGGAATGGGACGGCCGGCGACCTGAATGGTCAATTCTCGCGCGGCTTCATTAAAGTCGCTTCCCAGCTTTCCCGCAACCTGCTCCGAAACCTCCCTCCAGTGGGCATGCCGATGAAGACAGACGTATTCATCTGGACTGAGTTCGTGCTCCGCCATCTCCAAGATAGTCTTCGTGGCGCGTCGCGCATCGAGTTCCAGCCTGGTCCCTGCGAGTGTTTCCAGGACCTGCAGAGCCTCCAGGGTGACGCCCAGCCATTTTGATCGACCGAGCACGGTGAGTGAATCAAAAACGGCCGCCACCAGCTTGCGGTCTGGCACCGTTGCGCCGTCGGACAAACAGCGCACAGCCAGCATTGGCCCGCGGCGCAAGAGGTCGCGGCCGAGGGGATCTGGATCGTCAAGGATCGTGCTGATCATCGACTCCGCGACCGGCGGGGTTACTGACGCCGCGACAAGCCGCACGACCTCGGTCCAGTGCGGATTGAAGTAGTAATCCCGCAGTCGTTCACTGACATCCCGCGTTGGCGATGCGTCCGCTTCATCCTTGACGCCCGCGGCCGCGAAGTACTCTTGCATCGTTCGGTGGGAGAAACCGAACTGGTCGATGCCGCGTTCCTCGATCAATCCGGTGCGCAACGTCAAGTATTGCAGGACGCGCTCTCCGACGTCCTTGGCCCGGTCCGCCTCGAATCCCAACTTTTGTCGCAAGCAGTCCTGGACTCGTTCGTTGAGCCACCATCTGGCTGCCAGAGTGCGATTGTTCTTTTGCATGGCCAATGCCATGTCAGACAATAGCCAGCCGAATTCGCGTCCGTCCAGGTCGATGTCCGACGTTTCATCAAACGTGTCGGCAGCTTGCTTCGTCCGCTCCCAGGTCTCCAAGAACACCTCGGCCACCTTGCCGTAAAGATCGACTCGACGCCGTGGCAAGGTTCCTCCCCGCGATTCATTCAGCAAGGCAAGGATTGTGAGCGTCAGCGGATTCGAAGCCAATGCGCGCAGCCGCGGGTTGCCAAGAATGGCCTGGGAAAGGGACTCCCTGGCACTCGCCTCCTTTCGGCCAAAGAATTTCGCCAGGAGTCTGGACCACTTGTCCGAGAACTCCATGAGTTGCTCGTCACCATAACCCAGTAAGCGAGCCGTGGAGAATCCCCAACGGTTCCAAGGGTTTGGCTCGAATCCGATAACCCGGCTGGTCAAGACGAAACGGTTGCGCGGGTGCTCATCCAGAAAGGTGACCAGCGACTTGATCAATTGGTGGCGTCGATCGGGATCGCCGACCTCGTCAAGTCCGTCGAACAGGACCAGGCAGTGCGAAGCGGAACCTGCCAACCTGGCGCGCAACTCCTGCTCGACTTGCCGGCCGTCGGCCTTGACCGCCAGGCTGGAGATGAACTTCAGTACATCGGTGGTTGGATCGATTTCCAACGCGCGCGACAATTCAACCAGGCGAACATAGATCGGGGTATCGATGTCGGCGAAATCTCCACGCGCAGCCCGGAAGGCCAGCCATCGCAGCAGGGTTGTCTTGCCGCTGCCAGGGTTGCCGAGAACAACCAGGCGGTTCGATTTGCGGATGAAATCACTCGCCGCGGTTTTCGCCGTGTGGCACTGCCGCCAACGCATGTCGCCGCGTAGCTCAAGGCAGTTCTCGTCATCGCCCTGGTCCACCTCGTGCGACTCCACTTCCGGTTCGACAAAAACATCCTCAATTCGCTGCCGCTGAAGGTGGGGCATCCCAATGCCCCGGAAGTCGATGAATTCATGCTGCTCGGCTACCCAATCCAAATACCGCTGCCGTTGCCCATTCGCGGTGAGTTCGGTCGGGTGGAGAGCCAGTGCGTGAGCCAACTTGGAAATCGTCCCCATTCGAACCGTCGCCCGATCCCTCGACAGAAGCCGGCTCAATTGAGCTCGCGAAACTCCCGATCGAATCACAAGTTCCGTTTGGGAAACATGTTGTGACTTCATCCAAGATCGAAGCCGGGCCACATCAAGAGTTGCTGGCATGGCCTTCCTCCCACGTGCCAAATCGTCAAACTCGAATGCTACGATTAGCGCCTCATTTTGTCAATTACCGAAGCTAAAAAAATGATCAAATGATGCGCCAAGTTACTCGCCCTGGCGGACCGTAGAATCCGGCGTACAATCGGGGCGTTGCCGCCATCGCCGGCCGACCGTCGCCCCGTTCTTCCCTCGGACGCTTCCCGCGTTGCCGCCCATGACTGCCGCCCCGCTGCGCCTGGCCATGTGGTCGGGACCCCGCAACATCTCGACCGCCATGATGCGTGCCTGGGGCAACCGGCCGGATACGGTGGTCTGCGACGAGCCGCTGTACGCGCATTACCTGCAAGCCACGGGGCTGCAACATCCGGGAGGCGCCGAAACCATCGCCGCGCACGAGACGGACTGGCAGCGCGTCGTGGACTGGCTCACCGGCCCCCTGCCCGCCGGCAAGAGCGTCTTCTATCAGAAGCAGATGGCCCATCACCTGTTGCCCCAGATCGGCCGCGACTGGCTGGACCAGCTCACGCATTGCTTCCTGATTCGCCAGCCCAGCGAGATGCTGACGTCGCTGCTGGAGTTCCTGCCGCACCCGACGCTGGCCGATACGGGGTTGCCGCAGCAGGTGGAGATCTTCGAGCGGGTGGCGCGGCGCCTGGGCCGGACCCCGCCCGTGCTGGATGCCCGCGACGTGCTGCAAGACCCCGGCCGGGTGCTGGCCCGCTTGTGCGACCAGGTGGGAGTGGCGTTCGACGAGCGGATGCTGCACTGGCCGCCAGGCCCGCGAGCCACCGACGGCGTGTGGGCGAAATACTGGTACCAGAAGGTGGAGCAGACCACCGGCTTCGCCCCGTATCGCCCCAAGCCGGAAGTCGTGCCGGACCATCTGCAAGGGCTGCTGGCCGAGTGCCAGCCGCTGTATGAACGGCTCTACCGACACCGCCTGGCGGCCTCGGCCTAGACCAGAACCCCGTCCCCGATCCGTGGCCGAGTTAACCTGTTGCTGAACTGGTGAGTCATGCTGCAAAAGTTCGATCCGCGGAACGAGCAATTGATCGTCAACATCAACGGGCAACTGGTGCACCGCGACCAGGCTCGAATCAGCCCGTTTGATTCGGTCGTGCAGGGCGGCGATGCCGTCTGGGAAGGTCTGCGGCTGTACCGCGGACGGATCTTCCGGCTGGACGAACATCTGGATCGGCTCCGCTCGTCCGCCCTGGCGCTGGCCTTCGCCCAGATCCCGTCGCATGACGAGATCCGCGAGCAGATTCGCCGCACGCTGGAAGCCAACCAGATGCACGACGGAGTCCACATCCGCCTGACCTTGACGCGCGGCGAGAAGTACACCAGTGGCATGGACCCGCGTTTGAATCAGCGGGGGCCGACGCTGATCGTGCTGGCCGAGTTCAAGTCGCCCGTGTACGACAAGCGGGGCATCCGGCTGATCACATCCAGCCAGCGGCGGCCCGACCCCGACGTGCTGGACCCGAACATTCACCACAACAACCTGATCAACTCGATCCTGGCCAAGATTCAGGCCAACGCAGCGGGCGTGGACGACGCCTTGATGCTGGACAGCCGCGGCATGGTCGCGGAGACGAACGCCACGCACGTGTTCCTGGTCGAGGGCGGCCAGTTGCTGACGCCCCGCACCGTGGCCTGTCCTGAAGGCATCACTCGGCAAGTCGTGCTGGAAATCTGCCGCGAAGAAGGGATCGTTTGCCGGGAACTGGATCTGTCGCTGACGGCCGTGTATCGCGCTCAGGAAATGTTCTGCACCGGAACCATGGGGGAGCTGGCGGCCGTGACCGAGGTGGATGGCCGGCGGATCGGCAGCGGACAGCCAGGCCCGCTGACCGAACGGCTCAGCGCGTCCTTTCGGCAGCGGACCGAGCGGGAGGGAACGTTGCTGGTGCCAGCCTGAAGGAGGCGGCCAAGCCCGGGCCGCACCGCGGCGAAAACGACGAATCCAGGCCGCGCGCTCAGTCGAAAATACCGGCGCCGAACGCATCGTCGGGGCCACGGTCCGCCGGGCTCTCCGGCGGCGGCCCCGCACTCTCGACGGGCCGCTGCCCGCGGCGCGGATGCGCCGATTGCGGCTGCTTGGCCG
>JAGFJK010000481.1 GCA_024102795.1 Pirellulaceae bacterium | reverse complement strand
AGGCGCTGCTGGCGGACCAGGTAGCCGCCGCTCGGACGGAGTTCGCCGAGTTGGCGCCGGCGGCCGTGGCGCCGCTGGACCGCGCTCAGCAGTTGCTGGGACAGGTGGGCGAACGGCTCGCCGCGCTGAGTGGCCAGACGGGTCAGGCGGATCGCTTGCGGGAGCTGGGGATCGGCGCTTCGGACGCCGCGGCGCAACTGGCCGCCGCCTCGTCCGGCTTGTCATCCGTGGCCGAGCAGTATGCGGTGCCGGTCGGCGCTTCCAAGGCGACCACGCAAATCGGCCTGGCCTTTGCCGGCCCGCGGGTCGACAAGCTGCAGCAGCCCGACCCGGAACTGCGGCGAGGAATGTCCGGTTATCTGCTGCCGTTCGTGATCGTTTCGGTCCACTTGCTGGTGGTGCTGGTGGGAGCCGCTTACATGGCTCGCACCAAGCGCCGCGCGTCGGCCCCAATCAGTTGAAACTTGTGGGTAGATCTGCGGGAAATCCATGGCCCCCTTGCTGGCTGAACTAACCGTTTCGCACTACCTGATGGTCGGTGCCGTGCTGTTTGTCGCGGGCGCCGTCTGCATGGCGACCAAACGCAACGCGCTGGGCGTGCTGATGGGCATCGAACTGGTGCTGAACGGCGCCAATCTCAACTTCGTGGCGTTCGGCAGCCAGTACCTGCGGCCCGAGTCGCTGGGGCTGGACGGGCAACTGGTGGCCCTGTTCGTGATTGTGCTGGCCGCGGCCGAGGCGGCGGTGGCCCTGGCGATCGCCCTGAACTTCTACAACAACCATACCACCATTGACGTCGATCAGGCCGACGACCTGAAGGGCTAATGGACGTTACACAGCTACCACTGCTGCTGGGCACCGCCGTACTGCTGCCGCTGGCGTCGTTCTTCGTCATCCTCGTGGCGGGACCGTTGCTGAAGAAGGAGCACGGCGCCTACTGGGCGACCGGTACGATCGTGCTGGCCGGCGTCCTGTCGTACACGTCGCTGGCGATCTGGCTGGCATCGGCCGGCGACGCCAGCCACGGCGGGCATTCGGCCAGCGAGGGCGGGCACCATGCCGAGCTGCCGGCGGCTTCCGTATTCCGGCTGGTCGCGGCGGCCGACGACGAAGCCCACGCCGCGCCCGCGCGGGGCGCGGCCGGCGAGCAGAGTTCGGACAGCCCGCACGGCGAGCCGGGCGAGCATGGCGCATCGGGCGAGCATGGCGCATCGGGCGAACACGCGCAGGGCGATGACCACGACGATGCGCATGGGCATGGCCACGTGAACGGTCCGCCGCGGCAGATCAACGGCACCTACTATCTGCTGGGACAGTTCGGTCGTCTGCGGCTGGAGATCAGCTACTACATCGACGCGCTGACGATCGGCATGTTCTGCGTCGTCACGCTGATCGCCTCGTGCATTCACTTCTACGCCATGGGGTACATGCACGACGAACTGCACGACGTGACCGACCACGAAGTGCATTTGGACGACGGTTCGCACCTGCACCGGCCCGGCCGGTTCTACCGGTTCTTCCAGTACCTGTCGCTGTTCTGCTTCAGCATGCTGGGCCTGGTGCTGGCCGGCAACATCGCCATGGTGTTCGTGTTCTGGGAGCTGGTCGGCATCTGTTCGTATTTCCTGATCGGGTTTTACGTCGAGCGGCGGAGTGCGTCGAACGCGGCGAACAAGGCGTTCATCGTCAACCGGGTTGGCGACTTCGGCATGATCATTGGCCTGATGGCGGTCTGGACCGGCCTGGGCACGTTCGCGTTCGGCGATTCGCTGGGGCCGAACGGCGGGCATCTGGTCGACATCCGCAACATGGCCACGGCCGCCACGAGCCACCATGCGGAATGGTCGGCGGACGAACAAACCGGCTCGGTCAGCGTGCACCTGCTGGATCTGGCTCGGCAGCCGGTGGAAGCCGAGGGCGCGGACCTGGCGATCGAGGTGCTGTGGCAGGGCGAAACGACTCGCTATCCCCTGGCGGCCGACGCGGGGCACCTGACGGCCAGTGACGCGGACCTGGCGGCGGCGCTGCTGCCGTTGAGCGAATGGACCAGGCCGCGGCTGGTGGGCAAGCTGCGCGGCGAGGATGTTAGCGCCAGTTTGTCTCGGCAGGACGGCATTTTCAGCCGCTTGCGGCCCGCCAGCCACGACTATCAGATCCAATTGCCCGTATCGATGGCGGCCGCCGCGGCCCCGCTGGCCGTCGCCACCGACGGCCAGAGCCTGGCCGAAATCGCTCGGCAATGGCGGGCAGCCACCACGGAGGTTCCGGCCGAGTCGCCGTCGCTGGCCGGCAACGGCTGGCGCTGGGCCTGGGACTGGCTGCGGTACGGCGCGATTCAAACGGTGAACATCCTGCCCACGGTGCAGATCGAGGCCAAGCGGCCGGAGACGCTGGGCAGCCGCTTGGGTCCGTTCCATGCCGGCTACTGGCTGCTGATCGTGGCGGGAGTGGGCATTTTCTGCGGCTGCGTGGGCAAAAGCGCCCAGTTCCCGCTGCACGTCTGGTTGCCGGACGCCATGGAGGGCCCGACACCCGTCTCGGCCCTGGTCCATTCGGCGACCATGGTGGCGGCGGGCGTCTACCTGGTGGGCCGCTTCTTTCCCACGTTCACTCCGGAAGTCCTGCTGGTGATCGCCACCGCGGGTTGCATCACGCTGTTCATCGCGGCCACGATCGCGATCACGGCCACCGACATCAAGCGGGTGCTGGCGTACTCCACGATCAGCCAACTGGGCTACATGATGCTGGCCCTGGGGCTGGGCGGTTGGCTGGCCGGGCTGATGCACCTGGTGACGCACGCATTCTTCAAGAGCCTGCTGTTCCTCTGCTCCGGTTCGGTGATTCACGCGGTGCACACCAACGAGATGCCGAAGATGGGCGGCCTGCTGCGGAAGATGCCGATCACCGCCATCACGATGCTGGTGGGCTGCCTGGCGATCGCGGGGATCAGCGTGCCGTTTGTGGTCGGGTTCAGCGGCTACTATTCGAAGGACGCCATCCTGGAGCAGGCGTTTGCCTTCATGCAGCAGAACCCCGGTTCGTTCTTCGGCCCGCTGTTGTTCGTGACGGCGGCCGGGGGCGCGGCGATGACCGCGTTCTACATGTTCCGGCTGTGGTTCATGACGTTCGTGGGCAAGCCGCGAGACCATCATCGCTACGACCACGCGCACGAGTCGCCGAAGGTGATGTACGTGCCGCTGATCATCCTGGCGGTGCTGGCCACGGGCGTCGCCTGGCCGGGTCCGACCGAAGCGGTGTACGTGGCGGTGGCCGCGGGTCTGCTGGCGGCGGGCCTGTATGGTTACGGCAAGTTGGCGGGCGGCGAAGGCGACAGCCAAGGCCATTTCCGGACGGTGGCTTACACCCTGCTGGGATCGGCGGCCGGGTTGCTGGTCCTGGCCGGCTTGTGGTCGGTCGTGGGGATCAACCTGCACGATCTGCTGGAGCAGGCTCGGCCGGCCGGCACGACGATCGACACGCGGGGCGTGCTGTCGCGACTGGTCTGGCCCGACGAGCACTTCGCGCACCAGCCGCCGCAGTTCTGGACCATCGTGTTTCCGGTAACCATGCTGGCCACGGCGACGGCGGTGGGCGGCATCCTGCTGGCCGCGGTGATTTACGCCTGGGGTTATCTGAGCCCGGCCGACATCCGGCGGCAGTTCGAGCCGGTGTATCGGCTGCTGTGGAACAAATGGTGGTTCGACGAATTGTACGGTTGGCTGTTTGTCCGCCCCGTGACCTGGATCTCGCAGTGTGCGGCCGGGTTTGACCGGAAGTGGATCGATGGTTTTATCGACAGCACGGCCTGGGGCGTGGCGAAGTTCGCCCGGATCTGGGAGCGAATCGCCGACCAGAACGTGGTCGACGGCCTGGTCAACGGGCTGGCCGACTGGACCTTCCGGATTGGCGTGTCGCTGCGCATCCTGCAGACGGGGCGGCTGCGGCAGTACGTGATGTTCATCGTGATCGCGGCGCTGGCGATTTTCGTCCTGATCAGCGTGTTCTGGAGTCCGACCCTGGCCCAATGATCCGCCCGCCCCGGCCGCTCCCCGTGGCGGCCGGCTGACCCGCATACGACTCACCGTTTTCCCTGGGAAACGCCAAGCATGTTCGACGGCAATTATGTACTCTGGCTGAGCCTGATCGTCTTCCTTCCCGCGGCGGGCGCGCTGGTGCTGGCCTTTCTGCCCCGGGACCAGCACGACCTGCTGCGCTACTTCACGCTGGCCGTCACCGGAGCGGTGCTAGCGCTGACCGTGCTGGCATTCCTGGTGCCGCCCAATCCGGGCGCGACCGAGGCGACGTTCTTCGAATTCAATGGGTTCCGCGAGGCGGCGGCCTACATGCAGAACGTGTTCAATGTCGCCTGGATTCCCTCGTTCGACATCTACTACTTCATGGGCATGGACGGCATCAGCTTCCCGCTGATCATGCTCACGGCCCTGGTCAGCTTCCTGGCGATGGCCGCCAGTTGGTCGATCAAGAAGTCGGTCAAGGCGTACTGCATCCTGTTCCTGCTGCTGGAAACGGGCATGATCGGCGTCTTCCTGGCGCTCGACTTCTTCCTGTTCTACGTGTTCTGGGAAGTGATGCTGCTGCCGATGTACTTCCTGATCGGCGTCTGGGGCGGCCCGCGCAAGGAATACGCGGCGATCAAGTTCTTCCTGTACACGCTGCTGGGCAGCGTGCTGATGCTGATCGCCATCCTGATGCTGTATTTCAACAGCGATTTAAGCAAGCTGTCGAACGAGCAGTTGGCTCGGGCCCACGTGCTGGACACGGTCGTGCAGGTGGACGCCAGCGGCGACCGCGCGCGGATCCTGTCGGCTCCCTGGTCCCAGGAGACCAGCCCCGTGGAAATCGAGGCCGCCGCTCAGCAGTTGCGCCGCGACATGCAGGCGGGCACCCGGTCGGTGCACACCTTCAACCTGCTGGCGATGGCCGAGATGGGCCAGACGACGGACGCATTCAGCCAGTCGATCCAGTGGTGGTCGTTCCTGCTGCTGTTCATCGGCTTCGCGATCAAGGTTCCCTCGGTACCCGTGCACACCTGGTTGCCCGACGCGCACGTGGAGGCTCCCACGCCGATCTCGATGATCCTGGCCGGCGTGCTGCTGAAGATGGGCGGTTACGGCATCATCCGGATCTGCTATCCGATCTGTCCCTACGGCGGCTGGGACCTGGCCTGGCTGGTCTGCACGCTGGGCGTGGTCAGCATGGTGTATGGAGCGTTCGCCGCTTTGGCCCAGAAGGATTTCAAGCGGATGGTGGCCTACAGCTCGGTCAGCCACATGGGTTACGTGGTGCTCGGCCTGGGCGTCTGGTCGGCCACGGCGCCGGCCTACGATCCGGACTACTGGAACATGGGTATCTCGGGCGCGATGTTCCAGATGATCGGCCACGGCATCAGCTCGGCCGGCATGTTCTTCATGGTCGGCGTGATCTACGACCGGGTGCACCATCGCAACCTGGACGAGTTCGGCGGGCTATTCGGCAAGATGCCGGTCTACACGGCCCTGTCGATCGGCATCTTCTTTGCCGGCCTGGGGCTGCCGGGGCTGTGCGGGTTCATCGGTGAGGTGCTGGTGGTGCTGTCGGTCTGGCCATATCAGCCGGTCCTGGCGATCGTCTCGGCCAGCGTCGTGGTGCTGACCGCCGCCTACATCCTGTGGGCCATCCAGCGGGTGTACCTGGGAGCGGAGTACAAGGGGCCGCATGCCGAGGAGATCGTTCCCTCCACCTTGCGTGAGAACCTGATTGCCGGCACGCTGTTCGTGCTGGCGATCCTGCTGGGCGTGTTCCCGTACCAGACGGTGCTGCGGTACATGGATCCCACGATCGATCGCCAGGTGCGGCTGCTGGCCGACTGGACCGAACGGCAGGACCAGGCCGCGGCGGCCGCGCCCGAGGAAGCTCAAGCTGCGACGGTGCCGGCGGCTGAGGCCGGGCGGGACGAGAGTGACGAAAGGGGCGAGGCGTTCGCGGCGACCGGCCAGCCGGCGGTCGGCGAGCGATCCGCTCCAGACCTGGCGAGTGGCAGCCCGGTCCGGACGGAACCGGCGGCGGCCTTGGTGGAATAAGCGACGTGCGTCCCGATTGGGGCAGGAAAGCAGCGGATCGTGGAACTACACGAAATAGTCAGCGACCTGATCATCGATACCAAGGGTTTGGCCGGCGGCCTGCTGGGCGCGCCGACCAATACTTCCAGCATCGCCCTGTTTCTGCCGGAACTGGTGGTCTGTGCCACGATCCTGCTGATGCTGCTGGTGCGCCTGTTCCGGTGGGGCCGGACGTTCCATTCGTTCTACGTCGCCGTGCTGGGCTGCGCGTTGGCCCTGGCCGTGACGCAGCCGCAGCAGTTGCTGGCTGAAGGCGGCGTGCCGCGGATCGAAATCTTCACCGGGATGCTGGTCTTCGACGGGTTCACCGTTTTCCTGCGGACCATCCTCCTGGCGTTCACCGTGCTGTTTCTGATCCTGACCAAGATCAGCGGCATCCCGGACCGCGAGGACGGGGGCGACATCTACACGCTGGTGCTGGGCGCCGTTCTGGGCATGTGCCTGATGGCTTCGTCGAATCACCTGCTGATGGTGTTCATGTCGATTGAAATGGCCAGCGTGCCGTCCTATGCCCTGGCCGGTTTGCTCAAGGGCCGGCGACTGGGCAGCGAGGCCGCTCTAAAGTATTCGGTCTACGGCGCGGGAGCGGCCGGGGTGATGCTGTACGGCATCAGCCTGCTGGCCGGCCTGGTCAACACGGTCCATCTGCCGACAATGGGAGTTGAACTGGCCCAGCGGCTGCCGACGATGGCGCCGCCGGAATACATGGTCCTGGCTCTGGCCGGAATGATGGTCATGGTGGGCCTGGCGTTCAAGTTGTCGGCCGTGCCGTTCCACTTCTGGTGCCCCGACGTGTTCGAGGGAGCGCCGGCCGAAGTGGGCGCGTTTCTGAGCGTGGCGTCGAAGGCCGCGGCCTTGGCGCTGCTGGTGCGAGTGGCGATCGGTTTGAGTGCGATCGTGCCGCCCGGACTGCCGGCGGGCCAGCCGATTGACCAGGCCGCTCAAACCGCCGCCCGCGATCTGCCCGGGCTGTTCGCGGTGGCCGATGAAAAACCAGCGGACAACTCGGCGATCGGCGCGGATCCCAGGGCCGCTCTGCAGCCGATGCGGAGCCTGCTGGGCAAGCTGATCGCGGTCCTGGCGATCATCACCTGCACGTTCGGCAACCTGGCTGCGTACGGCCAGACCAACATCAAGCGCCTGCTGGCTTACTCCACCATCGCGCACGCCGGCTACATGATGATGGCCGTGCCGGCGCTGATCGCGCTGGCCGGGCAGCATCCCCAGCAGGCTCAGAATGCGGTTTCCGGCTTGGGGATCTACATCGCCCTGTACCTGTTCATGAACCTGGGTGCGTTCGCGATCGTGGCCTTCTTCCGCAATGCGTTCCGCAGCGAGGAGATCGCCGACTACGCCGGCCTGATCCGCCGCTGTCCGGGCATGGTGATCTGCTTCGCCGCGATTCTGTTCAGCCTGGTCGGACTGCCGCCGCTGTCGGGCTTTATCGGCAAGTTCGCCGTGTTCGCGGCCCTGATGGACGGCTTCCGGCTGACCGGCGAAACCTACCTGCTGATCGTGCTGCTGGCCGGCGGGATCAACACGGCGATCAGTCTGTTCTACTATCTGCGGGTGGTGAAGGTGATGACGATGGAGCCCGAATCGCCGACGCGCGTGCCGTTCGCCCTGCCGATGTTGTCGGCCGCGGGAATGTTCACGATCGCCATCACGTTGCCCACGCTGTTGCTGATCTTGTGGTGGAACTGGATCAACGAGTCGGCTCTGGGAGCCGCTCGGCACCTGCTGACCTGACGCGGAAGAATCACGCACCGCCATGAGCTCGACGATCGACGTGCTGAATCGCCTTTCGGTGGCCCATTCCCGCTCGCTGCCGGTTTACCTCAGCTATGCCGGCCCCTGGATCCCGGCCAGCGAGGGCCGCAGCGGGGAAACCTTGCTGCAGGTGGCCGCCGACCAGAAGCGGATGGCGGACCGTATCGGCGCCATGTTGCTGGACCTGGGGGGAACGGTCGACCCGGGCAAGTTCCCGCTCAAGTACACGGCCCTCCACGACTTGTCCTACGAGTACCTGCTGGGCAAGCTGGTCGAAAACCAGCGGCAGACCGTGCGGACGATCGAGTCGTGCGCGGCCGACCTGACCCTGGCTCCCCTGGCCCGCTCGCTGGCCGAGGAAGCATTGGGCGAAGCCCGCGGGCATCTGGAAATACTGGAAGAGCTGACCGGTAAGGCAGCCCGCTCGTAGCGATGGAGTTGTTCGACACCCACGCGCATCTGGAAGACGACCAGTTCGCCGCGATCCGCGAGCAGGTTCTGCAGCGGGCTCGCGCGGCGGGAGTCACCCGGATGCTGGCGGTGGGTACGACCCTGGCCAGCAGCCGCGCGTGCCTGGAACTGGCCGAGCGGCAGGCGGGCGTTTACGCGTCGGTCGGCATCCATCCCAATCACTGCCAGCAGGCGGCCGAGGGCGACTGGCAGGCGATCGTCGAACTGTCCAGCCAATCCCGCGTGGTGGCCCTGGGCGAAACGGGGCTCGATCGCTACTGGGACTACGCGCCGTTCGCATTGCAGCAGGACTACTTCGAGCGGCATCTGCGGCTGTCCCAGGAAACGGGCCTGCCGTTCATCGTCCACATGCGGGATTGCGGCCCGGAGATCGTCGCCATGCTGGAAGCGGCCCGGCGGCACGGCCCCCTGCGCGGCGTGATGCACTCGTTCACGGGTGACCTGCCGCTGGCCCAGCGGTGCCTGGACCTGGGTCTGCACATCAGCTTTGCCGGGATGCTGACGTTCAAGAAGTCGGACGAACTGCGGAGCGTGGCGGCCCGGATTCCCGCGGACCGGCTGCTGATCGAAACCGACTCGCCGTACCTGTCGCCGCACCCGCATCGCGGCCAGCGGCCCAACGAGCCGGCGCTGATCGAACATACGGCACGCTGCCTGGCCCAGGTGCGCGGCGTGCCGCTGGAGGAACTGGCCCGGCAGACCACTCACAACGCGCTCGGCCTGTTCTCGCGGATCCCAATGAGTTTGCCTTGACATGCACTGCCGGCCTTTTAGGATGAACCGGCCGAGTGGCACGAACCGCGATTCAGGTTGAGGAGACGACGCGCTCATGGTCAAGACCGCCAGCACGATGATGCCCTTGGGAACCCCGGCGCCCGACTTCTCGCTGGTCAGCGTCGATGGCCGCACGGTGTCGCTGAGCGACGTGGCGGATGCCCCGGCGCTGGTCGTGATGTTCATCTGCAACCACTGCCCGTTCGTCAAGCATATCGCCAGCGAGCTGGCCCGCTTTGGCTGGGAATACCAGGCCCGAGGCGTGGCGGTCGTGGCCATCAGTTCCAACGACGTGGCCGGCTACCCTCAGGATTCGCCCGAACAGATGGTCCACGAGGCGGAGGCACAAGGTTACACCTTTCCCTACCTGTTTGACGAAACCCAGGAAGTCGCGCGGGCCTATCGCGCGGCTTGCACGCCCGACTTCTTCGTGTTCGACGGCCAGCGGCGGCTGGTGTATCGAGGCCAGTTCGATGCCAGCCGGCCGGGCAGCGGCGTGCCCGTGACGGGCGAGGATCTGCGGCGAGCGGTCGAGGCGGTGCTGGCGGGCGAGCCGGTCGAGACGGAACAGAAACCGAGCATCGGCTGCAACATCAAGTGGAAGCCGGGCGGGGAACCCGACTGGTTCGATCCGGCGGGGGTGGGTCATTAGTCATTAGTCAACAGTCATTGGTCATTGGGTAGTTGTTCGCGGCGCTTTGTCACAGGAGCGGGCGACAGGGACTCGATCTATCACGTCCAGGCTCCCTTCCGGCTTCGGCGATCGCCTTTCTTGATATCCCTCTGGCCCCCTCCCCGGCTTCGAGATCGTGCAGCTTTTAGGTTGTTTTGCCGAGGGGATTTGGCGTTATGACCGAGGGAAAATGTGGATGTTCTCCGCGTCGGCAAGCGCACCCCTTGATATCCCTCTGGCCCCCTCCCCGGCTTCCGGGGAGGGCTGGGGAGGGGCTCTTGTGCATCTTGTTTTGACGCAGCTGGCACGCGATGGAATCACCCAACATCTGTCGCACTCAAGAATTCAGATCATAAATTGATGTTCGACTCGTCCGAAATCCGCGTCCGGCGAGTGACCATGTTCGAATTGAGCGAATTGCTTTGATCCATAGTCCCGCAGGCCCCTCCGCAGCCCTCCCCGAAGCGGGGAGGGGGCCAGAAGTATTGTGAGGGGGAAGCCCGGCGAAGTCGAGCCGAACTATTGACCTCTGGGGTCGATTTGGCAGGATGGGGAGAATGCCGTCTTCATGCCGCTGGCGTTGCACAAGACGCCTGGTGGAACGTTGGCGGCGCTGAAGAGATCTCGAAATCACCGCCTTACTTAGGATCACGGGCTGGAAGACGGCGCGCCCAGGATCACGGGCTGGAAGCCCATGCTACGTGTGGCGTCATGGAAACACTCCAAAGTGCGCTGGAAGCCGGGAACGAATCTGTCAAACCTCGGGCGTCAACCGCGCCTCGGCGCACAGTTGACGCACGATCTGGCGGGCGTCGCCGGTCTGCTGGTAGATCTCCAGTTGCCGGTCGGCCCAGCTCAAGCCGTCCGCCATCCGCTGGGTCTGTTCCAGGTGCGGGCGGCACCGCAGTTCGTCGGACACCGGGCCCAGCCGGTCGATCAAATGGCGGATGATCCGGCTGACCGACTGCACCTCGTGCGTGTAGGCGTTGACCAGTTGAGCCTGGTTTCCATACCGGCACGCTCGCCATTTGTTCTGCCGCACCATCATCGGATGGAACTCGTGCTGGTAGGTCCCTTCGTCGATCTCGTCCGACAGGGCCTTCACCAGGCACTGCACCAGCGCGGTCAGGGCGAGCACGTCCGGCAGGTTGCCGGGCATGTCGCAGACGCGGACCTCCACGGTCCCGAAGTTATGGTGCGGCCGGACGTCCCACCAGATCTCGCGGATCGTGTTCATGAAACCCGTGTCGATCATGTGGTTGACCAGCCAGACGTATTCGCTCCAGTTGCGCATCAGCGTGGGCAGGCCGGCCGTGGGCAGGCCTTCCATGATCTTCGATCGGTGCGATTGCAGGCCCGTGTTGCGATTTTCCCAGTAGGGGCTGCTGCAACTCAGCGCCAGCAGCGTGGGCAGGTGCTGCATGATCCGCTCGCAGATCATCACCGCCTTGTCGCCCGAATCCACTCCCACGTGCACGTGCAGTCCGAAGGTAACCAGCCGGCGGGCCATCTCCTGCAGCAGTTGCACCAGCCCCTGGTAGCGATCGTCGGGCGTGACCTGCTGCTGGCCCCAGAGGGCGAACGGATGGGTGGCTCCCCACCACAACTTGAGCCCCAAACCGTCGAGCACGCTTTCGACCTGCAGCAGTTTTCCCCGCAGGTCGGCTTCCGCCTCGTCCACCGTGCGGCAAACGCCCGTGTTGATCTCCAGGCAGCACTGCATCAGCTCCGGCTTGACACAGCCGGCGGGCAGGTGGGCGAGCCGCTCCAGCACCGGGCCGACCGAACTGGAGAGGTCCATCGACTGGGCGTCGACCAGACCCAGTTCGAGTTCCACGCCGAGCGTCGGCGCGTCGTTGGAGCGGAATACCAGTTTGCTCATGGCCGGCTACGCTCGTTCCGATAGAGTCGGGCTGCCGGCCAGGTCGGGACTGCCAGCATTCATTGCGGCGGTGGATGCTGGATGGTATTGCGGGTCGCACCAGAACACGCTGGCTCGCGCCAGGATCCGGGCTCCGATGCGCAAGGCTTCTTCCTCGATGTCGAACGTCGGCGTATGCAGTGACGACCCGCCCCGCTCGGCCGATGCGCTGCCCAGCCGCAGCATGGCGCCCGGCACATGCTCCAGGTAAAACGCAAAGTCCTCGCTGCCCATGCTGGGCCGCGGGATGATCTGCAACCCGCGATCGCCGAGCACTTCGCGGCCAGCCCGCTCCAGCAGCCCGCTGGCGGCCGGATCGTTGACCACCGACGGATTCCCCTGGCCGTACCGGACCTCGATCCGCGTGTCCGACGTGCCGCCGATCCCGGTCGCCAGGCGGCCGATGTGTTCAATCGTGGCCTGCCGCACCTGGCTTTTCAGCGAGCGGATGGTGCCCCGCAACACGACCTGCTCCGGAATCACGTTGCAGTTCTCGCCGCCGTGGATCTCGCCCACCGTCACGACCACCGCGTCCTGGCTGTCCGTGACTCGCGGAATGAACAGGTACAGGGCGTTGATCAGTTGCGCGGCCGCCGCTATCGGATCGCTCGCCTCGTGCGGCCGAGCGGCGTGCCCGCCGCGGCCCGTGATCGTGATCTCGAACTCGTCGCAGTTGGCCGTCAGCACTCCGGTGCGGATCCCGACTTGCCCCACTTGCCGGCTGGGATCCATGTGCACGGCCATGATCGCGCCCACGTCCTCCAACGCCCCGACGCGGATCATGTCCAGCGCCCCCTCGCTGGTTTCCTCCGCCGGCTGGAACACGGCCCGCAGGTGCACGTCCCAGGGCAGCATGTCATGGTGCTTCAGATCGAGCAACGCGGTCGCCGCGCCCCAGACGACGGCCGTATGAGCGTCGTGGCCGCAGGCGTGCATGATCCCGTCGCGCCGGCTGCGATAATCCACGTGCTTGGCGTCGTGAATCCGCAGGGCGTCGATGTCCGCCCGCAACGCGATCCGGCCGCGCGGCGGCAACGGCCCGCTGCTCTTGAAATCGGCCAGCACGCCGCGCCCGTCCGGCCCCATCCGGACGTCGAACCCTTCGTTGCCCAGCAACTGATACAGGTGCAGACTGGTCTCCCGCTCCTGCCCCGACACTTCGGGATACTGATGCAAGTGCCGCCGCAGGGCCACCATCCGGTCAAACCGCCGGTCGATCGCCAGGTCCAGTTCTTCCCGCCAGTCGCTCATAAGCCGCCGTGAATTCGCCAGTTGAAGACAAGGGTCGCAGACAAGGCGCTGCCACAGCCTTTACTGTATCAGCGCCAGGCCACCGGTTGCCAGTCGCAGCCGGACCAGCCGGTCTGCAATTGTCCGCGATTGGCCTGCAATTGGCCGGCCGAAAGCCCGGCACCAACCGAGTCGCCAGGAATCCAGCGTTACTTGTCGCCCGTCTCTTCTTCTTGCACAATGCGGGTCAGCCAGCGGCCCCAGACCAGGTAGTGGAAGCCGACGAGCCCCGTGAAGAACAAGCCGCCGACCACGATCACAGGACCGAAGAACCCGATCGGCAGGGCCAGCAGAATGGAGGCAAAAATCAGCAGGGCCGACGTCACGGCCAGGATGGTCAGCCAGCCTTTGCCCTGAGCCCCGGAGGCTGGGCCCTGCGTCCCGGAGGCTGCGCCCTGAGGCGAGGGGACTGGACTCTGCGGCACGGGGGGCGGGCCCTGGGACGCAGGGGGCGGCAGGGGAGCTGGATCGGGCATGGCGGTCAGGTCACGAACTCGGGGACGACCAGTTCGGGGATGACGCCGGCCGCGTGGCCCCGTTCCAGCAGCACCCGCACAGCTTCGCGCCCCCGCGGGCCAAAGTCAAGCGTCCAGTCGTTGACGTACATCCCCACGAAACGGTCGGCTTTGCCCTGATCCAGCCCGCGGCCAAAACCCAGGGCGTATTGCAGGGCTTCCGGGCGATGTTCCAGCCCGTATTGGATGCTGGCGTGCAACAGCTCGTGCACCCGGCGGATCAGATCGCCGCCCAGGTCCTTGCGCACGGCGTTGGCGCCCAGCGGCAACGGCAGTCCGGTGGTTTCGTGCCACCACTGGCCCAGATCCACGACCAGACGCAGGTCGTGTTCGGCGTACGTGAGTTGCCCTTCGTGGATGATCAGGCCGGCATCGACCGGCTGTCCCTGGTACTGCCCGGCGACCGTTGCGTCGATGATCTGGTCGAACGGCACGACCACGTGCTGGAAGTCGAGCCCCAGGCACATCCGCAGAGCCAGATAGGCCGTCGTCAGCGTGCCAGGGACGGCAATCGTCCGCCGGCCGAGATCCGCCAGCGAAGTCGCGCCGCGGGCCACGACCATGGGACCGTACTGGTCCCCCATGCTGGCCCCGCAGTTGCAGAGAATGTAGCGGCGATGCAGGTGAGCGTAGGCGTGCAGGCTGACGGCCGTCAATTCCAGCTCGCCGTGGAACGCTCGCCGGTTGAGCGTTTCGATGTCCACCAGCTCATGTTCGAACTGCAGGTCGCCCGTCGGAATCTTGTCCTGGGCCAGGGCGTAGAACATGAAGGCGTCGTCGGGATCGGGGCTGTGCCCCACTCGGATCAGCGTCTTAGTGACCATCGGATCAGGCAGCCTCGGATTGCGAATCGCGGATGACCGACCATCATGCCGCAAGCAGGCCGGCTTCGCAACCGCGAGCCGGGCCTGTGCGGCCAATGACGGTCGAACCGCAATCCGCGCCGGACCTTAACCGGGGGGCCGGTCCGACGCGAGGCGACGTTACGGATTGCGGCCCAAGTTGCGCGTTTCCGAGGGATCGACGCGGCTGGCTTTGCGGTTTTCCCGCTGGATGGCTTCGTAAACCTCCTGCCGGTGCACAGGAATGTCCTGCGGGGCTTCGATGCCCAGCCGCACCTTGTCGCCTCGAATGTCGACGATCGTCAGCACTATGTCGTCGCCGATCATGATGCTTTCATCACGGTGTCTCGAGAGCACGAGCATCGCTGGCTCCTTCATCCCATTACGACCGGCTCGGACTGCCGGCGCTCTGAACCGGGCAGCAGACTAGCGGCCGAGCGCGAGTTGTCGAACCGAATACCATGAACACATTTGACGCCACGGAGCGAGGCCGCAGCCGCTCGACCGCGAAGCCTGATGCCAGCCCTGGCGGGCCGGAAACTGAGCGGAATGCCGCGTCGCCTAGCCCAGTATCGGTACCGCTCGCCACCGAAAATTACCTGGCGGGGCGGCGGTATCGTTTTTCGGCTGGCAACGGCTGTATCAGGCCGTCTTGCGCAGAAGTGGCGATACGGCGGGCAGTTGCAGTTGCAGCGGCTGGTCGTCCTGTGCCACAACCTGGCGTCCGCACCGGGTGCTCAGATTGACGATCACGGGAGCTTTCAGGTTCAACGTCCAACGTCCCTGGTCGTGCCCCAGAATCGCCAGCACGTAGATCTCGCCACGGCCCGACGGGTCGAGCGTTTCGAGTTCCGCGGCAGCCACCTGCAAGCGGTAGTCCCGCACGTAGCGGCGCGGGCTGACGACGGGCAGCGCCACGTCCGGCCGGGAAATGCACTGCAACCAGGCCACGGCGTCGTTGGCGGAATCGGCCAGCAGAATCCAGTGGCAACAGGTCTCGAAACCGATCAGCCCCTGCGGAAAGTGCAGAACATCCTCGGCTTCGATTCGGACCGTACCAAACCGTGTGCTGCTGATTTCCATGACCGCCGTTCCTCGCTCTGCGCGGGCCTTGCGTCGTGGAGCCTGGCGTCCCGGTGACGTCGAGGAGACCGGCGAAATCTGCCCGCGAGTTGAGTGGCTTCGTCGGTCTGGAACACTGCTTACAGTAGGAATCGGCTACCCGGACACGGCAAGGCCAGCAAAACCGGCAAAACAGGATGGGCGGCGGGCGAGCGGCGGGCGTCAGCAGGCGAGCGGCGGGCGAGCG